>JAEZQS010000167.1 GCA_023412995.1 Pseudomonadota bacterium | reverse complement strand
GCCGGCGCCACCCCCGCGGCCCCGGCCGGCGGGGCCGGCGGGGGCGCCGGGCCGAGCAGGCTTTGCACGCTGCGTGCGATGCCCTGCAGCAGCAGCCGGCTGTCGGCATCGAGGCCGGCTCCCTGGTTTGCCGCCGTGGCGAGCAGCTGGCGCGCGCCGCGCCAGTCTCCGCGGTCGATGCGCAGGGCCAGCCGCGTGATGTCCACGCCGATGCTGCGGTCGCCGCGGTCGGCAGACCGGCCGGCGGCGAGCAGCGCATCGGCCTCGGAATGACGGCGAACGGCCTGGGCGGCGAGGGCGTGGAATTCGTTGCCGGACGCAAAACCCGATGTCCGTGCATCGGCGAAGCTGCGCAGCGCGTCGTCATAGCGCTCCATGCCGAGGTAGAGCACGCCGAGGATGTATTCGCTGGTGCCGCGATAGGGGTTCTGTTGCGTGATGCTGGCCTGCAGCGCGGCAATGGCCTCCTCGAACCGGTTGGCCGACTGCCACGCGAAGTAGCCGTAGACGCCCTCGTAACGGGACGGATAGAGCGTGGTCAGCAGGTGCAGCTTCTCCAGCGCCAGGCGCGGATCATCGAGCGTCGCCTGCATCGCCTCCGCATAGAGCTTGTCCCGCGGCATCAGGCGGGACTCGTCCGCACGCGCGGCGACGAGCTCGCGCCGTGCCTCGTCGGCGTGGTCGGCATTGATCGCGATGCGCGCGAGCGCGACGTGCGCCAGCGCGAAGCCGGGATCGATCGACAGTGCCTGGCGGTACAACGCCAGCGCCTCGTCCATGTCGCCCTTGGCATAGGTCTGTTCGCCGATGGTGTAGGCACGCAGCGCGTCGAGGCTGCGCGTGGTGACCGACTCCAGCGGCTGCGACTCGCGCGAGACGGTGGCCAGCGCCTCGCCCAGGCGCACGCGCAGGCGCGCGTTGACCTTGTCGAGCGATCCCAGCACCGACGATGCGCCGACGCCGTCGGCCGATTCCGACCACACGGTGGCCTGGGTCTGCGGATCGACCACCTCCGCGGTGATCCGCACGCGGCCGCCGATCTCGGCGATGGTCGGCAGGATCAGCGCGCGGGCGCCGTCGCGCAGCGCGATCTCCGAGCCGATCTCCCGGTCGACCAGCGTTTCCTGCGGGTCGCGCTGCATCTGGCGCACGGTCTCGCGTGCCTTGAGGTCGGACAGCACGTTGACGTAGCGCGACTGTTCCAGGCCGATGCGGAAGGCGGTCTCGATCGAGTCGTCGAAGACGAGTTCGCCGGTGAGGTTCTTGAGGTCGCCGACCACGACCCAGTCGCGATTGGCAAAGGCGATGGCCGGCTCGGGTCGCAGCATGTACCACGCCGGCACCGCGACCACGGCGAGCAGCAGCAGGATCTCGATGCCGAGCGTCGCCGGCCGCCGCCAGAACGGCACCTCGCGATGCGCCTTGCCGGACCACGGCGGCGCCCGCAGCGGGGCGAGCCCCTCCTCGCCGACTTCGAACACCGGCACGGGGTCGGGAATGCCCTTGAAGCGGTAGCGCCCGTGGGTGCGCCAGCGGACCGTGCGCAGCTGCGTGCCGAGGTGCCCCTGGGCGCGGTGCGCCAGCGACCACGCGACGCCCGAGAGCAGGATCTGGTTCGGCAACGCCAGCTGCATCAGGCGCGAGGTCACCGGCTTCACCAGCCCTTCCACTTCCACCTGCTTGGCGCCATTGGCGATGTCGTCGGGCGCATTGCCCCAGATCAGCACGTCGCCGACGTGGATGCCCACGCGCGCGGCAAGGCGGATGCCCTCGTCCTCGCCGAGCTGGCGCAGGCTGCGCAGGTAGTCCAGCGCGAAGGCCACCGCCTGCACCGGGCGATCGAAGATAAGCAGGAAGCCGTCGGTCTTGTCGATCTCGCGTCCGCCGTGCGTATGCAGCAGGGCACGCGCGAGCCGGTCGTGGCGGCGGAACAGTTCCGCCGAACGCTGGTCGCCGAGCTGCTCCACCAGCGCGGTGGAATCGGCCAGGTCGCACAGCAGCAGCGTGCGCAGGACCGGGGCGACCGGGCTGGCCGTTGATGGGATGACCGGAGCGTGGGCAAGTGCGTTCATGGTGGACCGTCTGCTGCGCGTGCGCTGTTGCGCGCGGTCTGGCGCCCCCGCGGGGACCTCAGGTCACGCTGTGGAGGCTGGCTGGCTGGCCCGGCGACGCCACCTGGTAGCCATCGCCACCGCGTCCCTTGGCTTCGTACAGCGCCGCATCGGTGTCGCTGTACCAGACGGCCCAGTCGTTGCCGTCGGCGCACAGGCTGCCACCGATGCTCACGGTGACGCTGAGACCCTCGTTGCAGCCGGCGAAGCGCAGCGAGCGCACGGCGCCGATGATCTGCGTCGCGCGGGCGCGCAGCTCCTCCTCGCCCGTCACCTGCATCAGCAGGGCGAATTCGTCGCCGCCGAGCCGGCAGGGCACGTCCGCCGTGGACGCGGCGTTCTGCACCTCCTCGGCGATTGCCCGCAACACCTGGTCGCCGACGAGGTGGCCGCAGCGGTCGTTGATCTGCTTGAAGCGGTCGAGGTCCACCAGCAACAGGCCGAGCACGGTGCCGGGCAGCCGGTACTCGTCGAGCCGCTCGAGGAACATGTAGAGGCCGCGCCGGTTGCACAGCCCCGACAGCTCGTCGGTCTGCACCAGCCGCTGCGCGGTGGACAGCTGGGTCCGCGTGTGGCGCAGTGAATCCAGCGTGACCATCAGGTCTTCGTTGCGACGCTTCAGGCTCTGGATCAGCTGCTGCTCGCTGGCGACGAGATAGGAAAAGGAGCGGCGCATGAACTGCGCCAGCAGGCGCGGCTCGGCATCGACGAGCCGTTCGAAGGTCTGCTGGTCGACGATGTGCAGGCGGGCCGGCGTCGCGGCAACCGCGTGCGCCACGCGCGTGTGGCTGCCGATGAAGAGCACCAGTTCGCCGAAGAACTCGCGCGGGCCGATCACCTTGTCCGGCATGCCGTCGCCGAACTCCAGCTGCACCTGGCCCGATTCGACGATGAACATGCTGCGGCCCAGTTCGCCGCGGCGGAAGATCACTTCGCCCGCGGCGACGTCGCGGCATTCGCCCACGCGCCCGAACAGCGCCGCCTCGCGGTCGGACAGCTGCCGCGGCAGCAACACGGCATGGGTCGCGCCGCGATCCGGCGCCTCGGCTGCAACGTTCGCTTGCTTCACGCTGGACAAAGGACCCCCCGGCTTGGCCCGCCCGACCCGTGCTGGAACTCCTCCATGGATGATCCCAGCCTGATGGCAACGGCGGCGCCGCGCCACCTGCATGCGGCAAGGTGGCCGCGCGTGCGCGATCGCCCTGCCGTGGTGCATCCCTGCGCCATGGCCGCAGTTTTGCCGGAATGGCCGGCAGCTGCGGCCCGATGGTAGCGCAAGTGGCGCTGGCGGACGCGCGAATGCGCAGCGCCCCCGTGTAGGAAAACGACCCGTCCCGGCGTCCGCCATGCAGGTGGCGCTGCCACGCCGTGACGCCGGCGGGATGCCGCGGAGCGGGCATGCGGCGCGACGAAGCGTGCCGCTGGGGCGTCATGGCACGTGGTGGCTCGCGTACGCTGGCGATGCGGCGCGGCGCCTGGTGGCGCCCCCGTGCGGGCCGGACGCCTGTCCACCCGTGCAGCGCCGGCATCGCAGCGTCGGCCGGCTGGCGCCCTCCCCC
>JAEZQS010000061.1 GCA_023412995.1 Pseudomonadota bacterium | reverse complement strand
CCGGCTTCTTCTTCTGGCCATTCTTCTGGTCCATGCCCTTCCTCATGGCGCATTCCCCGCTCGTGGTCCCGGGCGCCGCACGTGGCGGCGCCTCGCGATGAATCCTAAGCCGTTCCGTGCGAAGGTCAATCTCCCGCAGGCCGTCGCACGCCACGGTCGCCGCATAGCGGCGCCTTCGATGACGGCCTAGATCCGCGTGACCCGCACCTTGCGCCCCTTGATGCCGGCCGCGCGCAGGCGCTGCAAGGCCTGCGCGGCGTCGGCGCGGCGGATCGCGACGTAGGAGCGCGTCGGGAAGATGTCGATCTTGCCGACCGCGCCGGCGGCGAGGCCGGCATCCCCGGTGAGGGCGCCGAGGATGTCGCCGGGGCGCATCTTGTCGGTGCGGCCGGCGTCCAGGCGCAGCGTCGCCATGTCCGCTGCCAGCGTCGTGTCCTTGCCGGCCGGCCGCGGTTGCGACCACGCCAGGGGCGTGCCCAGGCGGGCCTCGATCGCCAGCGCGCGCGGCATCTCGCGCGGCGTGACGAGCGACAGCGCCAGGCCGCGGCGACCCGCGCGTGCCGTGCGGCCGATGCGGTGCTGGTGGATGTCCGGGTCCGGCGCCAGTTCGTTGTTGACGACCGCATCGAGTTCGGCGATGTCGAGGCCGCGCGCCGCGACGTCGCTGGCGACCAGCACGCGGCAGCTGCGGTTGGCGAAGCGCACCAGCACTTCGTCGCGGTCGCGCTGCTCCATGTCGCCATGCAGCGCCAGCGCGTCCACGCGCGCGTCGCGCAGGGCGTCCGTGAGTTCGTTGACGTCGCGGCGGGTGTTGCAGAAGACCACGCACGAGGCCGGCTGGTACTGCTGCAGCAGCGCCACCAGTGCAGCGCGCTTGCGCGACGGCTCCACCTCGAAGAACAGCTGCTCGATGACGGGCTGCGCGCCGGCATCGGCTACGGTCTCCTCGAGCGGCTCGCGCATCAGGTCGCGCCCGATCGCACGGATCTCCTGCGGGAAGGTGGCGGAGAACAGCAGCGTCTGCCGCCGTGGCGGCGTGCTGGCGACGATCTCGCGGATGGCTTCCTCGAAGCCCATGTCGAGCATGCGGTCGGCCTCGTCCAGCACCAGCGTGCGCACGGTGGCGAGCTGCAGCACCTTTCGCCGCAGCATCTCCTGCACGCGTCCCGGCGTGCCGACGATGACGTGCGAATCCTTGCGCAGCGAGGCCATCTGCGGTCCGGGCGCGATGCCGCCGGTGAGCAGCAGCACCTTCAGGTTGGGAATGGCTGCCGCGAGGCGACGGATCGCCTTGGCGACCTGGTCGGCGAGTTCGCGCGTGGGGCACAGCACCAGCGCCTGCGGACGCCGCTGCGAAGGATCCAGCCGCTGCAGCAGGGCGAGTCCGAACGCGACCGTCTTGCCGCTGCCGGTCGGCGCCTGCGCGATCACGTCGCGCCCGTCCAGCATCGCCGGCAGGCCCTGCGCCTGCACCGGTGTCATCGCCACGTAGTCGAGGCCGGCGAGTGCCTGCAGCAGCGCAGGGGAGAGCGGGAGGGAATGGAAGGTCGGCATCGGCCGATGATCGCAGGTATCGCCCGCCGCGTTACACCGCGTTGCCGCAGGCATGGCCCGAGGCCCACGCCCACTGGAAGTTGTAGCCGCCGAGCCAGCCGGTGACGTCGACCACCTCGCCGATGAAATGGAGGCCGGGCACGCGGCGCGACTGGAACGTGCTGGATGACAGCTCGCCGGTATCGACGCCGCCCAAGGTGACTTCGGCCGTGCGGTAGCCTTCCGTCCCGCTGGCGACCAGCGACCAGTTGCCCAGGGTGTCGGCGACGGCGCGCAGTTCGGCGTCGCGCAACTGGCGCAGCGGCTTGTCCGGCAGCCAGTGTTCGCACAGGCGCTGGGCGAAGCGGCGGGGCAGGCGTTCGGCCAGCACGTTGCGCAGTTCCGTCGCGCCGCGCGCGGCGCGTTGCGCCAGAAGCCAGGCCGCCGCGTCCTCGCCCGGCAGCAGGTCCAGGCGCAGGTCGTCGCCGGGCTGCCAGTACGACGACACCTGCAGGATCGCCGGCCCGCTGACGCCGCGGTGCGTGACCAGCAGGAAATTGCGGAACGCCGCGCCGTTGCAGCGCGCCTCCACCGGCAGCGCGACGCCGGCGAGGTCGGCGAGCCGTTCCAGGTGCCGCCCCGAGAGCGTCAGCGGCACCAGGCCTGCGCGCGTCGGCAGCACGCGGTGGCCGTAGCGGCGTGCCAGTTCGTGGCCGAAGCCGCTGGCGCCCATGCGGGGGATGGACAGGCCGCCCGTGGCGACGACCAGTGCCGGCGCGCTGAAGCGCCCGCGTGCGGTGTCGAGCCGGAACCCGGCGTCGAGGTCGTGTACGCGTTCGATCGCGCAGCCGGTTTCGATGCGTACGCCGGCCGCGGCGCACTCGTCGAGCAGCAGGCGGACGATCTGTCCGGAGGACTCGTCGCAGAAGAGCTGGCCCAGTTCCTTCTCGTGCCAGGCGATGCCGTGGCGATCGACCAGGGCGATGAAGTCGGCGGGGACGTAGCGCGCCAGCGCCGACTTGCAGAAATGCGGATTGGCCGAAAGAAACTGCGCCGGCGAAGCCCCGGTGTTGGTGAAATTGCAGCGCCCTCCGCCGGACATCAGGATCTTCTTGCCGACGCGGTTGGCGTGTTCCACCACCAGCACGCGACGCCCGCGCTGGCCTGCGGTGATGGCGCACATCAGTCCCGCCGCGCCGCCGCCGACGACGAGGACGTCGAACGCCTGCGCGTTCGCCCCGGCCGGGGCGTTCATGCGCCACCACGCGCGTCGATCCGCGCCACAGGTGGACGCACGACAGTGCCGATCGGGGTGTTCCAGGCGGAGCGCATCCCGCCAGTATCGCGGAACGCGGGCAACGATGATCCCGGTCGCCGTCCCTCGCCCTGGCCCCTGGCCCCTCGCCACGCTCGCATCCCGACCGCCGCGCCGCTACGCTGGCCTGCCCAGCGCCGCGGTCCCGCATGCCACCCATTCCCTCCTGGCCCCGCATTGCCCTGCTGCTGGTGCTGATCGCCATCAACGTCGTGCTGCACGTGGTGCCCTTGCTGCTGGTGGCACTGCTGAAGGCACTGCTGCCGTGGGGACCTGCACGGCGGACCTGCAACCGCCTGCTGGCCGGCATCGCGGAAAGCTGGATCGGTGCCAACAACCGGATGCTGGACCGTTTCACCGATACGCGCGTCGAGGTCACCGGCACGGTGCCGCTCGCCCGCGAGGGGCGTTACCTGGTGCTCGCCAACCACCAGAGCTGGGTCGACATCCTGGTGCTGCAGTACGTGTTCAACCGGCGCATCCCGCTGCTCCGGTTCTTCCTGAAGAGCCAGCTGTTCTGGGTGCCGCTGCTGGGACTGGCCTGGTGGGCACTCGATTTCCCCTTCATGAAGCGCTATTCGCGGCGGGTACTGGCGCGCCGGCCGGAACTGGCGGGGCGCGACGTGGCGGCCACGCGGCGCGCCTGCGAGCGCTTCCGCGCGATGCCGGTGGCGATCATGAACTTCGTCGAGGGAACGCGTTTCAGCCAGGCCAAGCGCGATGCCACGGCATCGCCCTACCGGTTCCTGCTGCGGCCGAAGTCCGGCGGCGTGGCCTTCGTGCTGGATGCCATGGGGGATGCCCTGCAATCGGTGCTCGACGTCACTATCGTCTATCCCGGTGGCCGTCCCGGCATGTTCGACCTGCTGGGCAATCGCATCGGCGAGGTCCGCGTCGACGTGCGCGAGCGGCCGATTCCCGCCGGGCTGCTGGGGGGCGACTACGCCACCCAGCCGGCGTTCCGTGCCCGCTTCCAGCAGTGGATGAACGGCATCTGGGTCGACAAGGACGCCACCATCGCGCGCCTCGGCGGGGACGGAACCCGCTCGCCGTAGCGACCGGCTCAGGCGTCCGCCACCACCCGCAGCGGGATGCGTGCGCGCTCGGCGCGCCACGCGTCGCGTTCGCCGCGGCAATCCACGCCGCCCATGTCGAAATCACGGCAGACCTGCGGCCGGCGCGGATGGATGGTGCAGCGCATGCTCTCGCGGTCGACCGCGGCGCACCAGCCATCGGTGCCTTGCGCCATCCACGCCAGCCCGTGCTGGTCCTGCGTCGCGAGCCACGAAGGCACGCGATCGCCGGGCAGCAGCATGACCGGCAGGCGGCAGCACACGGCGGCGCAGGCGCTGCACTGCACGGCCGGGTCGATGGCGGGGGCGTCGACGGTGTCCATCCCGCCAGTATCGCTGCTCGGGGCGCGCCGCGCGAACGCACGGCCCCGCCCGCATCCGCGCTGGTGGCGTGAGCCGCCGTTCTTTGCCGTATGAGCGGATGGTGGGGCGGCAAGCAGCCGTCCGCCACCAGGGAATCCACTTGCGGAGATGTCATGAAGACCACCCACACCCCCCTCCCGATGCCGCGCCGGCCGTGGCGCGCGGCCGGCCCGCTGCTGGCCGCCCTCGCGTTCCTCGCGGGCCACGCCGGTGCACAGGAGCTGATGCTGCGGAAATCGCTGCCTGATCTCGTCGCGGAAGCGGAATGGATCACCGTGGCCGACCTCGTCGGCGCACAGCCGCACCGCAACGCACGCGGCAACCTGATCGTCACCGACTACCGCTTCCGGCGCGTCCAGGCGTGGCTCGGCGCCACCCCGGCGGATTTCGTGCTGACCCAGGGCGGCGGCACGCTGGCCGGTGAAACGCACCGGATCAGCGATACGCCGGTACTGGAAGTCGGCCAGCGCTACCTCCTGTTCGTGCGCCCCGGGCGCGGCGAGATGTTCGCGCCGTTCGTCGGCGGCGCGCAAGGCGCCTGGCTGCTGACGGGCACCCACGGCGCGCGCTCGCTCGGCCTCGGCCACGAGACCATGGCTCGCGA
>JAEZQS010000043.1 GCA_023412995.1 Pseudomonadota bacterium | reverse complement strand
ACCCTGTCGTTGCGCGATCGCGGGCGCGGCCTGCGCGCGGGCGCCGGGCTGCGAGCGCTGGTGCTCTCGGCACGCGATGCGCTGCGCTGGCGCCAGCGCCTCTGGAAAGGCGAAGCGCCCTGGTTCGTGGCCCTGCGGCGCGACGGCACCCTGCTTGATCCGGCGGCCCCGGTGGTCGGCGAGGTGGCTGCCCTGGTGGCGCCGGAGGGGCGCTACTGGGCCGATCCCTGCCTGGTCGGCGACGGCGGGCGACACCTGCTGTTCGTCGAGGAGTTCGCGATGCAGGCCGGCATGGGCGTCATTGCCTGCCTTGAACTGACCGCCGCGGACCAGGCCCGCCGTCTGGGCATTGCGCTGGCGGAAACCTGCCACCTGTCCTACCCGCAGGTGTTCTCCGCCGACGGCGCCTGGTACATGACGGTGGAATCGGGTGCGCGGCGCCGCGCCAGCCTCTACCGCGCGAGCGCCTTCCCGCTGCGGTGGGAGCGCGTGGCCGACCTGCTGGAGGGCTGCCACTGCGTCGATCCCACCCTCTACCGGCACGAAGGCCACTGGTACCTGTTCGCCAACATTTCCGAAAGTGGGCCAGCGAACACGTCCGATGAACTGTTCCTGTTCGTGGCCGATTCACTCGCCGGCCCCTATGTTCCCCATCCTGCCAATCCCGTCGTGAGCGACGTGCGACGGTCGCGGCCAGCGGGGCGGCTGTTCGTGCGCGATGGCCGCCTGCTGCGTCCGTCGCAGGACTGCACACCCGATTACGGCGCCGCCATCGTCTTCAACGAGGTCCTCGAATTGAGCCCGACCGCCTATCGCGAGCGTCCGTTGTCGCACGTGGATGCCTCCTGGATGCCCGGACTGCGCGGGTGCCATACCTATTCGGCGGCAAACGCTGCCGATGTCGTCGATGCCTGCGGGCATCCCGCCACCGGCACGCCGACACTGCAGATCGACGACACCCCGGACCTCCAGGCCGCCGCAGCGGGCGAGCCGCTGGTCAGCGCGCTGGTGCCGGTCTACAACGGTGAGCGCTTCCTTGCCGAGGCGATCGAGAGCGCGCTGGCGCAGACGCTGCAAAGCGTCGAGGTGGTGGTGGTGGACGATGGCTCCACCGACGCCAGCGGCGCCATCGCCGACCGCTACGCCGCCGCCCACCCCGGTCGCGTGCGCGTGGTGCACCAGGCCAATGCCGGACTGCCGCTGGCGCGCAATGCCGCGATGGCGGTGGCGCGCGGACGCTACTTCGCCCTGCTGGACGCCGACGATGCGTGGTTGCCGGACCACCTCGAACATGCCGTGGCGGTACTCGAGCGCGATGCCTCGGTGGGACTCGTGCATGCCAATTCGTTCGACATCGATGCCGACGGCGAGCCGCTGCCGGCCGACGGCGAGCCACGCTGGGACGACGACGAGGACGACGCCTTTGCCGCCGTGCTGCTGCGCCGCCAGCACGTGGTCTGCCCGACGGCCGTATTCCGCCGCAGCGTGGTGGAGCAGGTCGGCGGCTTCGATCCGGCCTTCAACCGCCTCGGCTGCGAGGACCGCGACCTGTGGCTGCGCATCGCCGAGGTCTCGCGCCTGGTCTACCTCGACCGCATGCAGGCGCGCTACCGCATCCACGGCGCCAACATGAGCGCCAACAGCGAGCGCATGTGGCGCGCGCGGCGCCTGCTGGCGGACAAGTACGCGGCGCGCCCGAGCGGCCGTTCGCTGCGACGGCGCTCGCTCGCCGCCATCGATGCCGACCGCGGCCACGAACTCGCCCGCGGCACGTCGCCGTTGCCTGCGCTGGCCGCCTTCGCGCGCGCACTGCTGCGCGATCCGTTGCGCGTGGATGCCTGGAAGGGGCTGGTCCGTCGTATCCTCGTCGGACCGCGGTCCGACCCGACGGCGCCACGCTGACCGGCAACCGCCGCGGCGTGCGCCCGCCCCGGGCAGCGGCGCCACATCCCCTGATCCTGGAGCCGACTTCGCGCAGGCGCGGTCGCGGCCCTTCCACGCAAGCGGAGCGCGCATGAACGACAGCAGCATCCTGGTGACCGGCGGTGCCGGCTACATCGGCAGCCACGTGGTCCTGAAACTGGTCGAGGCCGGCGAGCGCGTGGTGGTGCTGGACGACCTCAGCACCGGGTTTGCCGATGCGGTGATCGGGGCGGAGCTCGTGGTCGGCAACTGCGGCGACGCGGCGCTGGTCGAGCGGGTGCTGCGCGAGCACCGCGTCGACACGCTGCTGCACTTCGCCGCCCGCACCATCGTGCCGGAATCGGTCGCCGATCCGCTGCGCTACTACGGCAACAACACCTGCGCCACCCGCAACCTGCTGGCCGAATGCGCGCGCGCCGGCGTCGAGCGCATCGTCTTCTCCTCCACCGCTGCGGTGTACGGCATCCCCGCGGCGGGCCGGGCCAGCGAGGACATGCCGACCGCGCCGATCAATCCGTACGGCAGTTCCAAGCTGATGAGCGAATGGATGCTGCGCGACCTCGCCGCCGCCGGCGGTCCGCGTTACGTGGCGCTGCGCTACTTCAACGTGGCGGGCAGCGATCCGGCCGGGCGCATCGGCCAGTCCACCCGCAAGGCCACGCTGCTGGTGAAGGTCGCCTGCGAGGCCGCGCTCGGCAAGCGCCCGCACGTGGCGGTATTCGGCACCGACTACGACACGCCCGACGGCACCGGCGTGCGCGACTACATCCATGTCGACGACCTCGCCCAGGCGCACCTCGACGCGCTCGCCTACCTCGGCCGCGGCGGGGAGAGCGCCGTCTTCAACGTCGGCTACGGCCACGGCTATTCCGTGCGCGAGGTGATTGCCGCGGTCGAGCGTGCGCACGGCGCGCCGATCCCGGTGGTCGAGCAGCCCCGCCGCGCCGGCGACCCGCCCATGCTGGTCGCCGAAGCCGCGCGCATCACCGGCGCGCTCGGCTGGCAACCGCGCCTCGACGACCTCGACGCGATCGCGCGCACCTCGCTCGCCTGGGAACGCCGCCTCGCTTGACGGCTGCGCAGGACGCACGGTCGTGGCCGGCCGGCGCTTGCACCGTGGTTCAATCTTTATTTTCAGCCCGCGCCCCCGCCCGCATCAGAGGAACATGCGAGGCATGCAGGCCGCGCCAGGCGCGTCCACCCTGCGCATGGTGCGGCGTTCCACAGGCCGGACGGACCGGCCGGCCGGTGCGCTGCGAAGGACATCAATCCGAGAACGCGCAAATCTGCGCAAGCGCTTTTCGAATAAGCGCTTTGCTCTCTTCGTGTCCTTCGTGTCCTTCGTGTTTCAATCTTTATTTCCAGTCCGCGCCCCCGCCCGCATCAGACGAACATGCGAGGCATGCAGGCCGCGCCACGCGCGTGCGGGCCTAGCCGCGCGCGTACCAGCGATAGACGAGGTCGCCGACGAGCTCGTGGATCGCCTGCTCCGCCTTGCGCAGGGCCGAGGTGCGCGGCAGGTAGTAGCCGATCTCGCCCGGCGGCAGCCAGGCCGACTCGCTGACGGCGAGGCAGGGCTGGTAGCCGGCGGCGCGGAAGGCATGCAGCGCGCGCGCCGCGTGCAGCGCCGAGGTGGCGAGGGCGATGCGTCGCGGCGGCGGCAGCAGCGTGCGCAGATGGCGGGCGTTTTCCCAGGTGGTGGCGGATGTCGCCTCCACGCTGATCGCCGCCGGTGGCACGCCGAGCCGCATAGCGAGGTGCGCCTGCAGCTGGCTTTCCGGGATGGCGAATGCGCTGGCGCCGACCAGGTACAGGTGTGCGCCGGGCGTGGCATCGAAGAGGTCGATGCCGGCCAGCAGCCGCCGCACGCTGTCGGCCGAGAGGCTGGCGACGTCGGCGGCACTGCGCGGGCGGTGGTCGAGTCCGGCGCCCGGTACCACGATGTCGGTGGGACGATCGATGCAGGGCTGTGCATCGGCGGCGCGTGCTTCCACCAGCGCCACCAGCGCGTTGGCGCCAAGCGGGGTCATGGCGACGAGCGCCACCAGGCCGAGCGCGAACGCGCCCGCGCGCAGCCAGCGCCAGCGGCGCAGCGCCAGCCACAGCGCGAACGCGACCAGCAGCCAGGTGAGCGGCGAGAGCGCCAGGTCGCTCATGCGCGGATCCATTGCCGGCGCCGCAGCCAAGCGAGCACGTACCCGCGCAGCACCGGATCGAGCGTCAACGCCGGCAACACGAACAGCAGCAGCGACACCGGTGCCATCACGGCGAAGCGTGCCACCGGGCGCTCCAGCCCGAAGAAGTCGCTGCCGTAGGCCATGGCGACCAGGGTGGCGCCGAGGGCCAGTGCCAGCATGAGCGGCTTCCAGGCCGGCCACGCGCGCAGCTCGCGCGGACAGAACAGGAACTGGCCCGCGCCCAGCACGCCGTAGCCGGCAACCGTCGCCCAGATGGCGCCGGTGACGCCGTAGCGCGGGATCAGCACCAGGTTCACCACCAGCGTGACGCTGGTCGCCACCAGGTTGAGCGCCAGCATGGTCTTGGAACGCTTGTGCAGCAGCAGGCCCGAGCCCATCAGGTCGACCAGCCCGTACACGAGGTAGCAGCTGCCAAGCGCGACGAACACCGGCGCCGAGGCGATCTTGTCGGCGCCGGAAAGCATCAGCAGGAAGTCGCGGCCGACGCACACCAGGCCCGCCACCAGCAGCGCGCAGGCGTACACCATGACCCGTAGCGTATCGCGCTTGGTGCGCACCACCACCGCCGCGCCCTCGAGCGCGTACTGGCGCATGCTGACCTGGGTGAAGGCGACCGCCAGCGCCTGGTTGATCACCACGTGCAGGGTGGCGGCGAGGCCCGCACCGACGGCGAAGATGCCGACCGGCACGAAGTCGTCCAGCACGTGCTTCAGCATCACGCGGTCGAGCAGGCCGAGCAGCGAGGCGGAAATCTCGTTGGCCACCAGCGGCAGCGCGTAGGGCAGGGCGGCGATCCAGTCGCTGCGCACCGCATCGCGCCGGCGCGGCGCATGCTGGCGGAACAGCCAGCGTGCCAGCCACAGCGCCAGCGCGCAGCCGACCGCCACGCGCGCGGCGTAGGCGCCCATCGCGCTCCGCTCGATGAAATAGACCGTCGAGACGATCACCAGCATCTCGGCCCAGCGCTGCACCACGAGCACGCGGATGTAGAGCGCCGATCGTTCCTCGATGCCGATCAGCGCGTTGACCAGGCTGGTCCACACCTGCGGCAGCACCAGCAGCACCATGCACCAGCCCACCACGCGCACTTCGTGCTCCATGTCGCGGCTGATCACGGCGTAGCCCGCCAGCAGCAGCAGCCAGACGAAGAAGGCGTAGCGGAACGGCAGCAGCAGGAAGCTGGCCGCGAACGAGCGCACTTCCTCCACCGGCCGGCCATGGGGGTAGAAGCGGATGATCGAGTGCTGGCCGCCGAGCTTGACGATGGCCGCGAGCACCAGGAACCACGTCTCGAAATAGCCGAAGATGCCGTACTGGCGGTTGTCCAGCAGTCGCGTCAGCACCGGGAACGAGATGAAGCTCGCCACCAGCACGAGCACATTGCCGACCAGGTAGCGCGCGTAATGCGTTCCCAGGGTCGGCTTGGCGTCAGGCATGGGCTGGGGGCAACGCGGCGGTGGGAACCGGGCCATTGTAACGGTGCGCCGGTTCCAGCCGCGTTCGCCTTCCCGCTGTTATCCTCCGCCGCTGCCGTCCGTCTCGCAGCGGGCGCGTGCCCGTTGGCGATCCGCGGAGGTCCTGCCCGCCGTGCCTGCTGTCAGCGTCGTGATTCCCGCCTGGAACTGCGCCCCGCTCCTCGAGCGGGCGTTGCGGTCGGTTGCCGCCCAGACCGCGCTGGGGCAGGTGCCGGTCGAGGCGATCGTGGTGGACGACGGCTCCACCGACGACACCGCCGCGCGCGTGCGCGCGCTGGCGCGCGAACTGCCGCTGCCGGTGCGCTACATCTGGCAGGAGAACGCCGGCCCCGCCGCGGCGCGCAACCGCGCCCTGGCCGTGGCCACCGGCGAGCTGGTCGCCTTCCTGGATGCCGACGACACCTGGATGCCGGCCAAGCTGGAGAAGCAGCTGCCGCTATTCGCCGACCCGTCGGTCGGCCTGGTCCACTGCGACGTCGCCTTCGCCGACGCCGACGGCGCGCCGCTCGACGACCATGGCCGGCGCATCGTGCTGCTTGAGGGCGACATCCTGCTGGCGCTCTTCTGCGAGTTCTTCCTGCTCACCTCCTCGGTCATCATGCGGCGCGAGCTGGTGGTGCGCGAAGGCGGCTTCCGCGAGGACCTGCCCGTCGGCGAGGACTACGATTTCTTCCTGCGCGTTCTGCGCCACTGTCACGCCGGCGTCGCGCGCGAGAAGCTGCTGGTGCGCACGGTGCGACCGGACAGCCTCAGCCGGCAGGATTTCGTGCTGGACGCGGTGATCGACATGGCGACGCTGCGCCGCTTCGTCGAGCAGAACCCCGCGTTCGCGGCCGCGCACCCGCGCGCCATCGCGCAGCGCTTCGCCGGCTACCACATGGATTTCGCCTATACCCTGCTGCAGCGGGGCTACCGGCGCCGCTCGATCGGGCAGATCCTGCGCTCGCTCTGGCGCGCCCCCGGCGTGCGGGCGGCCAAGCTGCTGGTGCGCGCGATGCTGCCGGTGCGCTCATGACGCGCTGCCGCCGGCGTCCCCGCGGGCCGGCCGGCGTTCAGTGGCGCGGTCCTACCGTGGCGCGACCGGTCCGGCGGGAAGCGTTCGCTTCGATGAAGATTGCGTACCTGATACTGGCGCACCACCAGAGTGCGCACGTCGCGCGCATGGTGCGCCGCCTCGACGACGGCGACGCGGTGTTCTTCGTCCACGTCGACGCCAAGACCGACATCGCGCCGTTCGAGCGCGCGCTGGCCGATGCGCCGGTGGTGTTCGCCGAACGCCGCCTGGTGGTCAACTGGGGCGGCTGGAACATGGTGCAGGCGACGCTCGGCCTGCTGGAGCAGGCGCTGGCATCGAGCGAGGGCTTCGGCCGCTTCCAGCTGCTCAGCGACAGCTGCTTCCCGATCAAGCCGACCGCCTTCATCCGCGACCGGCTCTCCACCTCCGATCGCAACTTCATCACCATCAACCACCGCCTGGACGAGGATTCGGTGTTCCACTACTGGGTGGCGCACTACCACTTCCCGGACCACCTGAAGCTGCACACGGTCGAACGGCTGCCGCCGTACGTGTTGTGCCGCAAGCTCCTCGGCCGCCTCGCGCCGCGCCGGCCGCCGGCGGGCCTGCAGCTGTGCAAGGGCTGGCAATGGTGGTGCCTGACCCGGAGCTGCGCGCGCTACGTGCTCGACTTCGTGCACGCGCGACCGGACGTGGTGCGCTTCTTCCGCTTCGGGCGCATCCCCGACGAAACCTTCTTCCAGTCGATCCTCGCGAGTTCCCCGCTGGTCGACACGCTCGAACCGGGCTTCGGTGCCGGCGAGCTGACCGGCAACCACTACGTCCGCTGGGCCGGAGGCAAGCCAGTGGTGCTCACCGAACCGGCCGCGACCGACCTCGCCAGCACGCCCGCGTGCTTCGCGCGCAAGTTCTCCGAAACCGATTCGGCCGGGCTGCTCGACATGCTCGTGGCAAGGGCCGCCTGATGGAACGCGGGCGTGGCCGCCCCTGCGGCGCCGCGCTGCGGGTGGCGCTGGTCCTGCTGGCCGCGCTGGCCATGCCGGTTGGGGCCGCCACTTGGTACGTGCGCAGCGACGGCGGCACCGCCACGCAGTGCACCGGCGCGGCCGATGCGCCGTACCCCGGCAAGGGCGAGGGCGTCGCCTGCGCCTGGTCGCACCCCTTCATCGCCCTGCCGCCGCGCACGCCCGAGCACCCGGTGCCGGCGCGCATCGCTGGCGGCGACACCCTCGTTATCGGTGCGGGCAGCTACGCGATGGGCTGGGGCGCGCCCGCGTCCGAGGCCTGCTACGAGAGCTTCACCCCCGACTGCCACATGCAGCCGCTGCCGCCCGGACCCGACAAGGCGCATCCCACCCGCCTGCTCGGCGCCGGCTGGGACCAGGGCTGCAAGGCGCCGCCGGAGCTGTGGGGCACGGGCGCGGCGCACCGCATCCTGGACCTCACGAAAAGCTCCAACAGCGAAGTCGCCTGCCTGGAGCTGACCGACCATTCGTCCTGCATCGTCAACCACTGCTCGATGGACAACTGCACCGGCGGCCCGGCCGAGCGCGACCGCTGCGGCGAAGGCGACGACAAGGCCTACGCGCAGAACGGCCTCTGGTCCACCGACGCCGCCAACGTGGTGTTGCGTGACCTCGACATCCACGGCATCGGCGGCGAGGCAGTGCACGCCGGGCGCATGGCCGACTGGACGGTCGAACGCGTGCGGCTGTGGGCCAACGGGTTTGCCGGCTGGGACGCCGACGTCAGCAACGGCGGCGTCGAGCCCACCGCCAGCACCGGCACGCTCGCGTTCCGCCATGTCGAGATCGCGTGGAACGGCTGCGGTGAGCGCTGGCCGGGTGGCGAGATCTTCGGCTGCTGGGGCCAGCTCGAAGGCGGCTACGGCGACGGCCTCGCCACCGGCCGCAGCGGCGGCCACTGGCTGGTCGAGGACAGCCACGTGCACCACAACACGCAGGATGGCATCGACCTGCTCTACGTCGATGGGGGCAAGGTCGAGCTGCGCCGCGTGCGCGCGGAGGGCAATGCCGGCAACCAGGTGAAGGGCTCCGGCGAAGTGCTGGTGGACGACGCCGACCTCGACGGCAACTGCGCCGCCATGCGCGGCAAGGGCAACCTGCAGGCCGGAGACCTCTGCCGCGCCGACGGCGCCGCGGTCGCCATCGCGCTGGTGGACGGCACGCGCAGCGAAGTGAAGGACTCGCGCATCACCGGCGAGGGCGGCTGCCTCGTCACTGGCAGTGGCGGTGGTGCTTCCGCGCTGCTCGCCCTGCACGACAACACCCTCACCGGCAAGCCGCGCTGGGACGACCCCAGGCGCCTCACCTGCGGCTACTTCCTCTACGAGAGCCAGGGCCGCGTCGAGGCCAGCGGCAACAGCATCGACAACGTCAGCACCTCCTCCACCATGGCCCAGTTCTGCGCCCGCCAGGCACAGGGCTCGCTGATGTCCGAGGCCTGCCACACGATGCGCGATGCGTATCGCGCATTGCAGGACCGGAAGAACGGCGGGTGAGGCAGAGCGAGGGGCGAGCGAGGGGCGGGGGGCGGAGCGCAGAGTCGTAGGATGCGGTGAGCGCAGCGAACCGCATCGCCAGGCAGCGCCCGCGGCTTCCATGCGCCTCGATGAACGCACGCGATCGATGCGGTGCGCCTACGGCTTACCGCATCCTACGGCCCTGGTCGCATGTGCGGTATGGCGGTCGCAGCCTGCGAAAAGCTCGAGCCGTTACCGTTTCCGTTGTAGGAGCGCTGAAAGCGCGACCGCGAACCAACGACGACTTTGGACCCACCCGAGGGTTCGCGCACGTAGTTTCCACGGTCGCTGCCGCGCCGCTCCCGCGAACCCCAATCCCCAATCCCCAATCCCGGCCCTACTCCCCCAACGCCTCGCGCATGAACTCGGGCATCGCCAGGGCGGCGCGGTGCATGTCGACGTTGTAGTAGCGGGTTTCGAACTGCTTGGTGGCGGCGCCGCGTTCGCGGAAGCCGCTGAGGTCGGCGCCCTTGCGGGCCATGGTGCAGCTCCACCAGCCGGTGGGATAGATTGGTTGCGGGAAGGTGAGGGTGCGCACGGCGTGGAAGTCGGCGTAGCGCATGGCGCTGCGCATCGCCTTGATGAGGTCCAGGTGCACCAGCGGCGATTCGCTCTGCTGCACGAGGATGCCGCCCTGGCGCAGCGCCTTGTGGCAGCTGGCGTAGAACTCGGCGCCAAAGAGCCCCTCGGCCGGGCCGACCGGGTCGGTTGAATCGACGATGATGAGGTCGATGGAATCGGGTTCGCGTTCGGCCATCCACGCGATGCCGTCGATGAAGAGGAGCTCCGCGCGCGGGTCGCTGTTCGAGGCGCACAATTCCGGGAAATACTGCTCGGCCAGGCGCGTCACGCGCTCGTCGATCTCCACCTGCACCGCGTGCTCCACTTCCTCGTGCTTGAGCACCTCGCGCAGCGTGCCGCAGTCGCCGCCGCCGATGATGACGACGCGCTTGGCGCGCGCGTGGGTGAACAGCGCCGGATGCGACATCATCTCGTGGTAGAGGAAGTTGTCGCGCGTGGAGACCATGGTGCAGCCGTCGATCACCATCAGCTTGCCCCAGTCCGTGGTGTCGTAGATCTCGATCGACTGCCACGGCGTCTGCTCGGCGTGCAGGCGCTCGCGCGTGCGCAGGCCGAACGACGAGCCCGAACGCGCATGCCGTTCGGTGAACCAGGACGCGCCGTCGGCGGACGGTTCGGGGGCGGGCTGCTCGGACATTCGGTGCTTCCTGCGGAGGTCGGTGAACGGGGGGCGAACGGTTTTGCCGCAATTGTAGCCGGTCCGCCGGGTGCCGCCATGGAAACGGCCGGCGCCGCTACACTACGTGCCCCCTCCACCCCGCGGAGCACGAGTTGAGCGAGCAGCGCCGGGGCGCCGACGAGGCGCGCCACACCTGGGCCGTCCCGTACTGGAGCGAAGGCTATTTCGACGTCGCCGACGACGGTGACCTGCTGGTGCGCCCGCGCGGCGCGGACGGCCCCGCGCTATCGCTGCCGTCGCTGGTCAACGAAGCCTGCGCCGAGGGTTCGCGCCTGCCCTTGCTGGTGCGTTTCGCCGACATCCTGCGCGATCGCCGCGCGCGACTGCAGCAGGCCTTTGCCGTGGCCATGCGCGAGCGCGACTACCGCGGCGGCTACACCCTGGTGTACCCGATCAAGGTCAACCAGCAGAAGCAGGTCGCGGGTGAACTCGCCGCGACGGGCGACGAGGGATTCGGCCTCGAGGCCGGCTCCAAGCCCGAACTGATGGCGGTGCTGGCGCTCGCCCGCCCGGGCAGCATGGTGATCTGCAACGGCTACAAGGACCGCGAGTACATCCGACTCGCGCTGATCGGCCGGCGCCTCGGCCTCGATGTCTTCATCGTGATCGAGAAGCCCTCCGAACTGCGCCACGTGATGGAGGAATCGCGCGCGCTCGGCGTCGAGCCGCTGCTCGGCGTGCGCATGCGCCTCAAGAGCCTCGGCGCCGGCAAGTGGCAGAACTCGGGCGGCGACAAGGCCAAGTTCGGCCTCACCCCGCGCCAGCTGCTCACGCTGTTGGGGGAACTGCGCGACGCGGGGCTCACCGACGCACTCAAGCTGCTGCACTTCCACATGGGTTCGCAGATGTCCAACGTGCGCGACATCGCCAACGGCATGCGCGAGGCAGTGCGCTACCTGGTGGAGGTGTCGCGCAGCGGCGTGTCGATTACCCACATGGATGTCGGCGGCGGGCTCGGCGTCGATTACGAAGGCACGCGCTCGCGCTCGGACTGCTCGATCAACTACGGCCTCGGCGAATACGCCTCGGCGATCGTCGGCGTGCTGGCCGAGGCCTGCGCCGAACACGACTTGCCGCAGCCGCGCGTGCTGAGCGAATCCGGTCGCGCGCTCACCGCGCACCATGCCGTGCTGGTGGTCAACGTCAGCGAAGTCGAGCCGTCGCCACGCGGTGCGGTGCCGCCACCGCGCGAGGGCGAGCCGGCCGTGCTGCGGCGCCTGCGCGAAGCACTGGACGACATCGACGCGCGCCCGCCGACCGAACTGTTCCACGAGGGCCAGGACCAGCTCGCCGAAGGCTATTCGCTGTTTGCGCTGGGGCAGCTCTCGCTGGCCGACCGCGCCGATCTCGACGACCTCTACTACGCGCTCGCCAACGGCGTGCGCGCGCGCCTCAAGCCCGACGAGCGCATGCACCGGCAGGTGCTGGACGAGCTCAACCAGAGCCTGGTCGACAAGTACTTCGTCAACTTCTCCGTGTTCGAGTCGATCCCGGACGTGTGGGCGATCGACCAGGTGTTCCCGATCGTGCCGATCGCGCGGCTGGACGAGGCGCCCACGCGGCGCGGCGTCATCGCCGACCTCACCTGCGACTCGGACGGACGCATCGACCAGTACGTCGAGGCCGATGGCGTCGACGTCAGCCTGCCGCTGCACGCGCTGCGTGCGGGCGAGTCGTACCGGCTCGGCATCTTCATGGTCGGCGCCTACCAGGAAACCCTCGGCGACATCCACAACCTGTTCGGCGACACCGACGCCGTCACCGTGCAGCTCACCGCCGACGGCCACGCCTTCAGCCATCGCCGCCGCGGCGACACCACCGACCTGATGCTGGACTACGTCGGCTACGACCTCGCCAAGCTGCGTACCGCCTACCGCGAACGCATCGCGGCCGCGAACATCACGGGTGACGAAGCGCAGCGGCTGCAAGCGGCGCTCGAGCAGGGCCTCACCGGCTACACCTACCTCGCGGAAAGCGCATGAGCACACGGCACCGGCATCACGTGACGGAGAAAGACCCCGTGAACGACCTCAAGGCCGGCTTCATCGGTCTCGGCGCGATCGGCCTGCCCATGGCCGGCCACCTCGCCCGCGCCAAGCTGCTGCGCGCGGTGTGGAACCGCACGCCCGCCAAGGCCGCCGCGGCCGCGGCGGAATGGCGCGTGCAGGCCCCCGCCAGCGTCGGCGAACTTGCCGCGGCCTGCAACGCGATCGCGCTGTGCGTGCCCGCCGATGCCGACGTGCTCGAACTCGTCGGCCTCATCGCCGAACGCGCCGCGCCCGGCACCGTCGTCATCGACCACTCCACCGTGTCCTCGGTCACCGCCCGCGCCCCCGCCGAACGCCTCGCCGCCGCCGGCTGCGCGTTCCTCGATGCGCCCGTTTCCGGTGGTGTCGAAGGCGCGGCCGGCGGACGCCTGTCGGTGATGGTCGGCGGCGAGGAAGACGTCCTCATCCGCATCCGCCCGCTGCTCGACTGCTACGCCGCCAAGGTCAACCACATGGGCCCCACCGGCGCCGGCCAGGACACCAAGGCCGTCAACCAGGTGCTCGTCGCCGGCATCGCGCAGGCCGTCTGCGAAGGCCTCGCCCTGTCCGAACAACTCGGACTCGACCCCGCCCGCCTGCTGCCCACGCTGGGTGCCGGCGCCGCCGGCAACTGGTTCCTCGAAAAGCGCGGCGCCACCATGCTCGCCAACGAGTTCACCGTCGGCTTCAAGCTCGCCCTGCTGCACAAGGACCTCAAGATCGTCCGCGAACTCGCCCGCGCCGCCGGCACCGACCGCTCGGTAATCGAGAAGTCGCTCGCCGACTACGCCGTGCTGGTCGCGCAGGGGCATAGCGACGAGGACATTTCGGCGTTGATCCGGTTGAAGCGGGGCAAGGCTCTGTAGGAGCGCACCCTGTGCGCGACCGGGTTCGTCACGGCCCGGTGGTCAGCGCGACCCGTGCGCGCCGTGAACATCCTTGGCGATTGAGGCGTTTTGCCACGCACGCAGCCATTACGCCCGCGCATCCGTGGGCGTACCTGATACGCCCCTGACTTCAACGCCTCGTGCCGCCGTCCAGAGCTGCCCACCGGCGCACCTGCGTCGCAAGGTCCTGATGCCGCTGGCAAGTTCCCCTTGACCGAAGCCGCGGATTGCTGAACGATGGGGCGCAACGCTCCGGACCCGGGGTCTAATTGTAGTTAGGCCGCAGGGGGAATTTATGGACTTTCTTGAAGCATTACTTTCTGGCGCTAAAGTGCTGTTGAAAGAAACAGCGCGTTATGCCGGCACCTTCATACGAGAGATCGTCAGAGAAATAGATGATACGCACATCGGCAAAATCATTGGCCGTGTCGCAACAAATATTTTGGACAAGGTTGAGAACAAGGCCGCCGATCTTGCGGGTGAAGAAGCCGACATTTATCAGCGCACCGCTAGAGATGGCAAGCTTGACGCAAAATCAAGAGATCGACTCAAGGAACTTGAAGCAGAACGAGACAAGCTGCGCGCTGAGCTCGATCAAGCCAACAAGGAGCGCGCCGCAAGAGAACTTTCAGAGCACGAAGCAGATGTTAAGACCGTCGACCTCAATGAAGATGAAGTTAGTGCGAACACAGACCTCGTAACATCCAAAGAATGCCCGAATTGCGGCGGAACAATGCGGCTTAGGCAAGGCAACATCTCTCTAAACACGGGATCTAGAAAGTTCTACTGGCAGTGTGCGGATGTCATTCGCAAGAACTGCCCAACAATCACCTACCACCTGGATGATGAAAAGAAGTCCATCTTGAGAAGGGCCAACCCAGACTTCGACTTGGAGAAGAGCAAGCGAGACTCTATCTGGGGACGCGAGGACGTTACAAATGAAACACATCGTCGGCTTCGCAACCATCTTGGAGACGAAGATCAGGAGATGATCTGTCCCGTCCATCTTCTCAGAATGAAGATGCTCCCAAAGCGGCTAGCTGGCGGACGCATGCTTGATAGCTATGAGTATGTATGTCTTGGCCTGTCGCCCGATGGGACTGCATGCAAACACGTAGTCCCGGTAAAGAGTAAGCCGCAAGTTGCCGAGATTCTTCGTAGAAAAGAAGGCCAAGGCATCATCGCCTAGCGGCCTAACAATTCATTCAAGCCGAACCCGCTTCGCGGGTCGGCTTAATTCAGGTGTTAGAACGCTATGGAACCAACGTCGCTAGTATTCTCGTTCGCAACTATCGTTGGCCTGATGGCGGATTTCGCGTCGAGCCGAGGTCAGCACGATGTCCTTGAGATAAAGGATTTCACTGAGTGGCTTAGAACTCACGGTCATGATGAAGTTATTAGCCATATTCAGCGCAACACCGAGACAACCATAAGCATCAAGGCTAGCTTGGCAGAGGGGCGATCTGAACTCCTCGCGCGATTGAGCGCCATCGAAAATCTACTCGCGGCATTGTCGGCAAGCCAAGGACCGCTCGGAGACCTTGCTCTGTCCCTGTCGCCTCGCTCAACCCTTTCGCCACAGGCAGTTGAAATTCTCGTTGCATACGAGCGCGCTGAGGCGGGCAAGGCGTTACTGCACCACACGCTGGACGGTGCGCACCTTCTCTTCATGGACGGCGCCGGCTCGCACGGATTCGAGCCTTCAGAGCCTCGCTTTTTCGAAGCCGATCTCGAGGAGCTGCTAAACAACGATCTTTTCTCGCTTTCGTACAACAAGAGCGGCGGCAAATTGTTCCAGCTAACACGGCGCGGGGCTCGCGTTGCGCGGTCGGTCATGAGCGCGGCGTAGCGCTCTAACTATGTGGTCAAGCGGACCTGCGGGGAGAAGCTTCGAATGAACCGAACACTGCTGGCCGCAGGTCGCTTACCACGGCGTTGGGCATCAATTGTCAGAATAAGGAGGATGAATGGGTCTTGCCGTTACTGTGGGCATGCTGTCGGATCTTTTGGAGCACGATCTCGAAGGCGCGGAGTGGCTCCAAGAAGCGATTCGCAGCGCCAATTCGTTACTTGCGGCTCATAAGCTGCCTGCTCATGTCGAACCCAATACTCCCATCCGGGATGCCTCGCGGTGCTCGCTGGACAGCTATCCGTATTCCTTTCTTCACTACCTTCGGCGGATCTACGCGCATGTCGCCCGCGATCCGAATTGGCAGCCGCAACCTGTAAAGGATGACGAAGATCCTGCGGAGGATCCCGTTGTGGAGGAGGAGACAATGCAGATGCAGAGCCATTTGCTGTGTCATTCCGATGCCGAAGGGTTCTACTTTCCCGTCGATTTCGAAGACGTCATCTTTGATGAAGGCGGTAGCTTGCCGGGAGGAATGCTGGGGTCGACTCAGCGGTTGATGCAGGAGCTAATTACACTAGCTCCCTACTTGGGAATCAAGCTGCAGGACGGTGTGCTTTCCGACTCGGAGGCAGCACGCCTGAACGAGGAGTCGGATGCAGAAGGACCTTTCTGGATCGAGGTGTGTGTGTGGCTATCGCTCTTTGAGGCCGCTCGGCTCAGCTTGAAACACAAGGCCGCCATATGCTTCGCGTAGCCAGTCTGTGCCCAACAAGCCGTTCAACCCGATCACGCGTAGGACGCGCTCCGGCTTAACGGCGGCGTTAGGCCCTATGAGCCCAGCGGCAGAGATGGGTCGTAGCAAATCGAACAACGAAGCTCGTGGTCGAGAAGTGGCAACGGCTTGCACCGCCGAGCACGCGCCTGCTGGGCTCGTTGGTGGTATCGCAGCTTGTGCCCCTCCTGGAAGCGTAGGGATTCCAGCGCGTCAGCCATGGGTTCCGGCAGCCTGATCGGGTCGTCTCCGGTCGGGAGATTGAGCTGGAGCGTTGGGCCTGGATTGCGTCGACACCGTCGCCTTCTCCCCATGCCTGGGTACGCTCTGCCAACCTCGTCAGGCGTCCCAGTCAGTACCTGCACTTTTGAGGTAAACCGTGGTGGCTGCCAGCAACCCTGTGGTCGGAGCAGGCATCACGCCGCGTGATCGCGCGTGTGGAGTCCCTGTTGCCGGCTGCTTTGGCCTTCGTGGAACAAGGCGAGCGTGCTAGGCACATCAGCAGGCACGTGCAGCGTCACAGAGGTGCCTCCTAGCCATTCGTCCGCGCGAGGGTAGTGCGGCGCAACCGCCCGCCGATGCCGCGCACCGCTGGAGCGCCGCATGCACTCTAACCGGCGTCCGACGCGAGCTTTTACATCGTTAAGGGCTGCATGACCGACATTTCGACGAGAACGACCCATCTGGTCGGGCCCCTCTCCCGCGAGCGTATTGCTGAAGCTCCGCGAGGGAGTCGGAGCAAACCTTGATGTACCCGCGCGTCGTGAAGCCGCCCGGACGCGCCATTTCGTTGTAGTCCTGGACGCGCTGGCAGCTCGCGCGATGCAGGACCAGGTAGTCGTCCGACTTGCCGCGTCGGCGGTTGAGCACGTATCCATCCGGGTGCTCGCGAAGCCAGGCGAGATACGGTCCGTCATCGTCATCGAAGACCTGCATTGATAACCTCCTTTGCTGCGGGGCCCAGCGCCTGCATCAGACTGGGGCTGGCAACGGGGACATGCCAGCACGACCTGTCCGGACGCCGCCGGCGAAGTCTATGAAGGCAAGGGGTCGGGTTCACCTACCGAAAACCAAGAGCCGACCTTACCCTGCCATCTGGCTTGCGAACAAACGTTGATGGCCACGCCAAGCTGATGCAACGACTTCTGCACAACGGCCCCCATCCTGCGAAGTGAGGTCACTTAGCTACGCCACGCCTTGCTTGGTAATCTAGCCGGCAGCCGCTGATGGAGCGCAGCCATGCGACTGGCAGGTCGGATCACGGACTGGAACGACGACAGGGGCTTTGGCTTCGTCGTGCCGAATGGCGGCGGCACTCGCGCGTTCGTCCATATCAATCAGTTCCAACGCGGCTCGCGTCGCCCGGTCGACGGCGACATCATCTCCTACCTTCCCACCGTGGACTCCCGAGGGCGGACCAACGCAGTCGACGCGCGTCATGCCGGCCAGCGGGTCAACACGCCGCGAGATGCCGGCCAGAGAGTCAACACGCCGCGAGCCACATCCAGGTTCCCGCGGGCCATGATCGGGCTTCTCGCGCTGGCCGGAGGGGTCGGCGCATTCTTCGCTGGATGGCTGCCGGCCTGGCTTGTGGGCGTGTACCTTGTTACGAGCGCGCTGTCGTACGTGATGTACTGGTGGGACAAGAGGGCGGCCGAACGGAACGCACAGCGCACGCCCGAATCGAACCTCCATCTTGTGGACCTTCTTGGGGGCTGGCCGGGTGCACTGGTCGCCCAACAGGAGTTCCGCCACAAGACCGCAAAGCTGCCGTTCCAGATCACGTTCTGGGCGACGGTCGTCCTCAACCTGGCTGCCGCTGTGTGGCTTGTGCGATCTGGCATGGCTGCCGATCTCGTGGCAAGGTTCTTCGGCTGAGTTGAGTCGCCCCGCCCATGGCTGCACGCCGCGTGGGACACCGGGGGGGTCGCAGTACTAGCGGCAGGTGTAGGCCAGCCCCACGAGACTGGTCTCGGCGTTGGCTGGATTCATCATTTCCGAGCGTGCGCACCGACACCCGAAACCGCCGAGAGCGCATGGAGCATCCGATGCACCGCGACGAACTAACCGCCCTTTTCGACCAGCAGGCAGCCAGCTACGACTCGCAGTGGGCCCGGACGGCTGCCATCAAGGACTGCATGTACTTCCTGCTGGAGTCCCACTTCGCGGAGCTGCCTCCCGACGCCCGCATCCTGTGCGTCGGCGCCGGGACCGGGGCGGAAATGGCGCACCTTGCTCGCAAGCATCCCGACTGGCGGTTCACGGCAGTCGAGCCGTCCGGTGCGATGCTGGCAGTGTGTCGGCAGCGCACGGAGCGTGATGGCTTTTCCGAGCGTTGCGAGTTTCATCAGGGATACCTCGAGACGCTTCCGCCAACCCGGCCGCATGATGCGGCGACCTGCTTCCTGGTTTCACAGTTCATCCTCGACCGCGCAGCCCGATCGCGGTTTTTCGGGGAGATCGCATGCCGCCTCTCGCCGAGAGGGCTTCTTGCGATAGCCGACCTGGCCGCTGATACCGGATCGGCGGAGTACGAGGTGCTGCTGCGCGCCTGGGTCTCGATGATGTCGTCGGCGGACATCGCACCGGAGGCGATCGAGCGGATGCGCAAGGCCTATGCCACGGACGTGGGCGTCCTACCGCCCGCCACGATCGGTGCGATCATCGAAGCCGGCGGCTTCGAGC
>JAEZQS010000006.1 GCA_023412995.1 Pseudomonadota bacterium | reverse complement strand
ACCGGCGCCTGATGCAGCGCCAGCGCGTGCCGGCTTGCCGGTTCCGCTGGCGCTGCCCCGGGTAGCGGCACGCGCGCACAGCGGGCTCCGGCGGCCCTCGACGCGAGGCCCACGGGGCGCGATTCGCCCACGCCCGGCGGCCTCACCGGTCCGCTGGCGGACATCCGATGGCGAGGTGCCGCGCTGCCCGCACCTGGTGTCGGCCCTTGTGCGATTCGTGGCAGGATGCCCCCTGGAGAGCTTTCAGCGAACCCGATGAATCCGAGCGAGCGCGATTCCCATGCACAAGTACCCGGCGCGGCATCCGCTGCGGACGCCGGCGCCGAGCCCGCCGCGGCCGCCACGCAGCGCCCGGTCACCGAGGTGCTGGGCAGCGTCCATACCACCAATTTCCCCGATCTGCTGCGCCAGCTGAAGGGCTGCCTCGTGGTCAGCACCTACCAGGCCGGCAAGCTGGTGATCCTGCGGCCGGACGGTGCCTCCATCAACACCCACTTCCGCAACTTCAACCGGCCGATGGGCATGGCGGCCGACGGCGAGCGCCTGGCGCTCGGCGCGCACATCGAGATCGCCGAGTTCCGCAACATGCCGGCGGTCGCCAGGCGCCTGCACCAGCCGCCGCGGCACGACGCGGTGTTCCTCGCCCGCCGCGGGCACATCACCGGTGCGATCGACATCCACGAGATGGCGTGGGACAAGCACGGCGACCTCTGGTTCGTGAACACGCTGTTTTCCTGCCTGTGCACGCTGGACACCAAGTCCAGCTTCGTGCCGCGCTGGCGTCCGCGCTTCGTCACGCACTACGCACCGGAGGACCGCTGCCACCTCAACGGGCTTGCCATGCGCGACGGCAAGGCGCGCTACGTCACCGCACTCGGCAACACCAACACGCCGCAGGGCTGGCGCGCGAACAAGCGCAACGGCGGGCTCCTGATCGACGTGTCCAACGACCGCATCATTGCCGACGGCCTGTCGATGCCGCATTCGCCCCGCTGGTACGACGACCGCCTGTGGGTGCTCGAATCGGGTCGCGGCGCGCTGGTGGCGATCGATCCGAAAACCGGCGGGAAGACCGACGTCGCCCGCGTACCCGGCTTCGCCCGCGGGCTGGACTTCCTCGGCCCGGTCGCATTCATCGGGCTGTCGCAGCTGCGCGAGACCAACGCCTTCACCGACATCGAGATCACCGAGGACAACACCGATCGCCAGAGCGGCGTATGGGCCGTGCACCTGAAGACCGGCAACACCATCGGCCTGCTGAAGTTCACCGGGGGCGTGCAGG
Source organism: Pseudomonadota bacterium (assembly GCA_023412995.1). GTDB lineage: Bacteria > Pseudomonadota > Gammaproteobacteria > Xanthomonadales > Rhodanobacteraceae > Dokdonella_A. The sequence continues at coordinate 1,754 of JAEZQS010000006.1, read as the reverse complement.
AGATCTTCGCGGTGCAGGCGCTGAATGGCGTCCTGTTCCCGGAGATCATCCACGAAGGCGAACACCTGGCCACCTCCTACGCGCTTCCCGACGAGGCCTTGCGCGAAGTCGCCTTCACGCCCGCGCCGCCTGCCACCGAAGCGGCCGCCTACGCCGCGAACCCCACGGAGCCACTGCAATGAGCAACACCCTCGCCCCGCCGACGACGCGCTTCACCTACGTGCCGGACTGGCAGGTGCTGGGCGAAACGGAGGCGGAGGCGATCCGCGCCTTCTGGCGCCGCGAGGGTGCGCTGGCCGATGGCGCACCGATGGAGGCACGCCTGAAGCAGGTGGTCATGCATGCGCTCTCGCCCGAGGGCGACGTGGCCGGCGTGTGCACCGCCGCCGCGGCCACGCCGCCCCAGCTCGGCCAGCCGGTCTGGTACTGGCGCACCTTCGTCGGCGTGCGCTGGCGCTCGACCCCGCTGGTGATGAACCTGCTCAAGCGGTCCTGCACGCTGCTCGGCGACCACGCGCGCGCCAACGACTGGCCGTGCATCGGCATCCTGCTCGAACTGGAAAACACGCGCTTCCGCGACAAGGGTCGCGCCGCCGTGTGGTGGAACCCGCGCTTCACCTACATCGGCCGGAGCGCGCGCGGACTCGACCTGCGCGTGCACTATTTCCATGGCGCGCGCCTCAAGCCTCCCCCCGCTGCCTGACGCCGGCCGCGGCGGGCAGGTCTCCGGCGTTCACGTCCGGCCGGCGCGCTCCGCCTAGAATGGCGACGATGCGCGCCGATGCCACGCCCGCCCAGAGCGTTCCCTTCCAGGTCCCGGGGTACCGGATCCTGCGCCGCATCGGCATTGGCGGCATGGCCAGCGTGTACCTTGCCTCGCAGGAATCGCTGGCGCGGCTGGTCGCCATCAAGGTGCTGGCCAGCCAGCAGACGCCGAGCGAGGAGCTGGTACGCCGGTTCGAGAACGAGGCCCGCACGATCGCGCGCCTCGACCATCCGCACATCGTCAGCATCTTCGATGTCGGGCGCACCTCGACCGGACAGATCTATTACACGATGCCGTACCTGCCCAACGGCGACCTGGCCGGGCGCAACCTGCGCGACGACCCGGCGCGGGTACTGGAAGTGGTGCGCGCCCTGGCCGAGGCGCTCGGTTGCGCCCACGACCAGGGCATCGTGCATCGTGACGTCAAGCCCGAGAACGTCCTGTTCGACAAGCTGGACCGGCCGCTGCTGGCGGATTTCGGCATCGCCCTCAGTGGCGGCAACCAGCCGCGCGTGACGCGCGAGGGCGCGACGATCGGCTCCTCCGGATACATGAGCCCGGAGCAGGCCCGCGGGCAGCCGCTGGACGGCCGCTCGGATTTCTACAGCCTCGGCGTCGTCTGCTACGAACTGCTCACCGGCGAGATGCCGTTCCGCGGCAACGACGCCCTGTCGGTGGCGCTTGCGCACATCGAGAAGCCGGTGCCGCGGCTGCCGGTGACCCGTCGCGCCTGGCAGCCGCTGATCGACAAGGCGCTGGCCAAGCAACCCGACGAGCGCTTCCAGAGCGCCGAGGAACTGCTGGCGGCGATCGACGTCGTCGGCAAGCGCATGCAGGCGCCTCCCCGCCGCGGACTGGCGCGGCTGTGGCTGCCGGCGCTGGAGCGCACGGTCGCCATCCCGCGCCAGCAACGCGCGCTGGCGCTGCTGGCCATCCTGCTCGGGGTGCTTGCGGGATTGCTGGCGCTGCTGCCGCAGGTACCCGAGCG
>JAEZQS010000001.1 GCA_023412995.1 Pseudomonadota bacterium | reverse complement strand
GCCGGCGCCTGCCTCCGGCAACGGGGAGCACCCGGGGCTTTCCGCGCGGCGCGTGGACCAGCCCTGTGCGGCTAGCTGCTGGCGCGCCGGCTGCGGCTGCCCGTCGAGCGGCTGCGGCCGCCACGCGCCTGGCCATTGCGCGCCTGGTACACCCGGTGCAGCACCCAGCCGAGGGCAGCGCCGGCAAGACCTGCCAGCAGCAGCGCCTCGGCCGGATGGCCGGCGACGGCGCGGCGGGTGGTGAGGCCGGCGCTGCGGGCGCCAGCCAGCATGCCGCGGCCCGCCGCAAAGGCGGCTTCGAGCCCGGCGTCGCGACTGCGCAGGGCCGCTTCCTGGGCGCTGTCCCACGTCTCGGCGAGCGATTCTCCCGCGCTCGAGGCGCCGGAACCCAGGCGTTCGCCCGCACGCTCCATCCATTTTCTTGCCATCGGCATCATTGGCGGGTCCTCAGAACAGGTGCATGAAAAGGTAGATGAGGATCAGCAGCCCGGCCGGTACGCCGAGCAGCCATGCGAGAAAGTACTTGCCCATGTGCGCTCCTCGGGGAGTGGAAAGGGGAGGCGGCTCGAGCGCCGCCTCCGCATCCGCTACGACGCGCGGTCGTGTTCCGTGACCGCTTGCCCGGCTGCGTCCCTGGCCGCGCCGCAGCTGTCCTGGATCGTCGTGGCGCGCCGTCCACCGGCCTGCCGGCCACGGGGTGACCCGGGCTGGCCGGATGGGCGGCAACGCCGACGCGTGATCCTGTTACGCATGGGACGATCAGCGCGCCTTGAGGCCGCTGGAATCGACGCTCTTGACGCCCTTGATGCTCTGCGCCGCGGCGATGGCCTTCTTGACCGCGGTGTCGCTGTCCAGCACGCCGGTGAGCGTGACGACGCCGTTCACCGTCTTGACGTCGATGTCCATGCTCTCGACGCCTTCCGTGGTGGCCAGCTCGGTCTTCACCTTGGTGGTGATCCAGGTGTCGGTCACCGGCTGGTCCGAATCCATGTCGGCCTTATTGGCGTTGTCGTTGTTGGGGAGGTCCGTTGCCTGCGCGGCAAGCGACACGGCACCAAGCGACAGGACGGAAGCGATGGCAAACGCGGGAAGGATGGCACGGGTCATGGGGAACTCCTCTGGTTGTCGCGCCGGTGTGGCGCATCGGCAATGGCCGGGTGGGATCACGGTAGGGGCGTGCGCTCAACCGCACCATGAACAAGCCACCGGTGCCCGCCGAGCCGTTCAGGCTGGCCCGAAGATCCGCACCACACCGCGGCACGCGCCGCGCGTCGCGAGCGCCGTTGCTGCCGGCGCCGCCTGTCGCACGAGGCCGAGCCAACCGGCGGGGTGCTGCACTACAATGGTGCAATGAGCCCAGGGCCCCTCCACGCGCCTGCCGTGGTCGATCTCGAGAACCTCGCGACGCCGATGGCGCTGCTGGATGGCGCGCTGGCGCTGCAGGCGGTCAACCCGGCCCTGGGCGAATGGCTCGGCGGAGGGGCGCGCGGCTGGCGCGGCGAACCGCTGGCGCTGCTGGATGCGAGGCCGCCCCTGCTCTGCTCCGCTGCCCGCCGCGCGCTCGCCGGGCAGCGCCGCCTGCGGCTGCGCGATGCGCGCCTGCGCACCGGGCGTGGCGACCTCACGGCCGATGCCAGCCTGACGCCGCTGGAAGACGGGCGCCTCCTGCTCGAACTGCATCCGCTGGCCACCGACGGCACGGCGGCACCGAATCTCTCCGGCACGCTGCGCGGATTCGCCCACGAGGTGCGCGGGCCACTTGCCGGCATGCGCGGGGCGGCGCAGCTGCTGCAGCGCCGCGTGCATGAAGCGGACCTCGTGGAACTCGCCAGCCTCATCGTCGACGAGGCCGACCGCCTCGCCGGCCTGGCCACGCGCCTGCTCGCTGCCGGCGAGCCGCCGCGGCAGGAACCGACGAACGTGCACGAGGTGCTCGACCGGGTGGTTGCGCTGGCGGCCGGCGAGCCGGGGGCGCCCCGCATCCGGCGCGACTACGATCCCAGCCTGCCGCCGATCCCGATCGCTGCCGGCCGCGTGCACCAGGCGGTGCACAACTTCGTCCGCAATGCCGGCGAGGCCGGGGCAGGCGAGGTGTGGCTGCGGACGCGCGGCGAGCACGACGCGCGGCTGGCGAACCGGCGCGGTGCGGCGCTGCGCATCGACGTCATCGATGATGGCCCCGGCGTACCGCCGCCGATGGCCGACAGCCTGTTCCAGCCGCTGGTTTCCGGGCGCGCCGACGGGCACGGCCTGGGGCTGGCGATCGCGCGCGAGATCGCCCACGAACACGGCGGCGAGGTGGGCCATGCCGGACGGCCCGGCGCGACGGTGTTTTCGTTGTGGTTGCCGCTGGCGGGCGAGGCGGTGCCATGAGCGCGCGGGAAATCTGGATCGTCGATGACGACCGCGCCGTGCGCGTGGTGCTGGCGGCGGCCCTGCGCGAGGCGGGCTGGACGCCGCGCGAATTCGCCGACGCCGCGGGCGCCATCGACGCGCTCGCGCGTTCGACGCCCGCGCTGGTGTTCACCGACGTGCGCATGCCGGGGCCGAGCGGGCTCAAGCTGCTGGAACGCCTGCGCGCCGCGGAGCCGATGCCGGCGACGATCGTGATGAGCGCCTATACCGACGTCGCGTCGACCGCGGCAGCCTACCGGCTGGGGGCCTTCGACTACCTTCCCAAGCCGTTCGACCTCGATCTGGCGGGCGCCGCCGCGCGGCGGGCACTGGCGGCCGGTGCCGCGACCGTGCAGGCGCCGGCACCCGCCTCGACGCCGGAACCGGCGCTGCTCGGCCACAGCGCGCCGATGCGCGAACTGTTCCGCGCCATCGGCCGCGTCGCTGCCAGTGGCCTCGGCGTGCTGGTGACGGGCGAGACCGGCACCGGCAAGGAACTGGTCGCCCAGGCGCTGCACCGGGAAAGCGCGCGGGCCGCGCGCCCGTTCGTCGCGCTCAACACCGCCGCCATCCCGCCGGAACTGCTGGAATCCGAACTCTTCGGCCACGAGGCGGGCGCCTTCACCGGCGCCGTGCGGCGGCACGCCGGGCGGTTCGAACAGGCCGCGGGGGGAACGCTGTTCCTCGACGAGATCGGCGACATGCCGCTGGCACTGCAGACCCGCCTGCTGCGCGTGCTCGCGGCGGGCGAGTTCTACCGCGTGGGCGGGCGCGAGCTGGTGCGCGCGGACGTTCGCATCATTGCCGCCACCCACCAGGATCTCGACGCGCGCGTGGAACGCGGCGAGTTCCGCGCCGACCTGCTGCATCGGCTCGACGTGGTGCGCCTGCACGTTCCGGCCCTGCGCGAGCGCAGCAGCGACATCCCGCTGCTGGCCAGCCATTTCCTGCGCGCCGCCGCGCACCTCGGCGGCGGCGCACCGAAGCGGTTTGCGCCGGCGGCGCTGGCCGTGCTGGAGCGCGCGCCGTGGCCGGGCAACGTGCGCCAGCTGGAGAACCTGTGCCGGCGCCTGGCGGTACTCGCGCCGGGACAGGAAATCACCCTCGCCGATCTGCCGGCCGGGCTGCAGGCGACCGCCGCGACGCGTGGCGACGACGGGCCGGCCTGGACCGGCGCACTGCGCGGCTGGGCCGAAGCGGCGCTGGCCGCCGGCGAGTCCGGCCTGCATGCCCGTGCCGTCGGTGAACTGGATCGCGTGCTGCTGGACGCCGCGCTCGCCGCCCATGGCGGCCATCGCCAGGACGCCGCGCGCGCCCTCGGCCTCGGCCGCAACACACTCACGCGCAAGCTCGGCAGCTCGCGCACGCGCCGCACCTGAGAACCGCCATGCCCATCCTCGAAATCCGCGATGCCCGACCGGCCGACGCCGGTTTCCTGGTCGACTGCAACGCCGCGATGGCCACCGAAACCGAGGGCAAGCAGTTGCCGCGCGACGTGCTCGCGCGTGGCATCGCCGGCGTGTTCGAGCAGCCCGGCCGCGGCTTCTACCTGGTCGCGTGGCTCGCCGGCGAACCGGTCGGCTGCCTGCTCGTCACCACCGAATGGAGCGACTGGCGCAATGGCGACTGGTGGTGGCTGCAGAGCGTGTACGTGGTGCCCGGCGCGCGCCGGCGCGGCGTGTTCCGCGCGCTCCATGCCGAAGTGGCGCGTCGCGCACGCGCGGCCGGCGGAGTGGTCGGGCTGCGCCTGTACGTCGAGGCGGACAACCGCGCGGCGCAGGCGACCTATCGCGCCTTCGGCATGGGCGAGGCGCCGTATCGGCTGATGGAGAACGCCTTCGGCACGGTTGCACCGACCTGAATCCGGCGTCCTGCGTGTACCATCGCCGGTCCTGAGAATCCCTGGCAAACCCCACATGGATCCAACCAGCTACAAGGCGTTCTGGGACCGCAAGGCGACCACGACCACGGGTGCGTTGATCGCGGTCGATGGCAGCGCGAACGAGGAAGTCGCCCGCCTGACCGGCGCCTACACCGCGCGCCAGGTCGAGGCGGCGCTGGCGCTCGAGCCCGGCGACCGCGTGCTGGAGCTGGGCTGTGGCGTCGGGCGCATCGGCCGCGAGCTGGCGCCGAAGGTGGCGCACTGGGAAGGCGCCGACATCTCCGCCAACATGCTCGGTGTCGCCCGCGAGCGGCTGCAGGGCCGCGCCAATGTCGGCCTGACCGAGCTGCGCGACAGCAGCCTGCGCGCGCTGCCGGATGCCAGCTTCGACAAGGCCTATTGCGTGGCCGTGTTCATCCACATGGACAAGGAAGACTTCCTGCTCTACCTGGAGGAACTCGCGCGCGTGCTGAAGCCCGGCGGCCTGCTGTTCTTCGACACCTGGAACCTCGCGCACGACGTCGGCTGGCGCCGCTTCGCGCTGGAAGTGGGGCAGTACCGCGGCGCCGATCCGTCGCAGCGCAAGGACGTCGCCCGCAACCAGTTCTCGACTCCGCAGGAAGTGGAACTCTTCGCGCGTCGCAGCGGGCTGGACCTGCTGCAGGCCTACACCGGCTCGCCGTGGGTGCAGGCGGTCGCCATGAAGCCGGGCGGCAACCGCGATGCCGGCGCCGAACGCGCGCGCCTCGCCGCGCAGGCGGCGCGGATTGCCTATACGCCGCTGTGGACGGAGCTGTTCGACGCGATGATCCGCGTCACCGGCGAGGGGCTGCCGCCGCAAGCCATGCTCGACGCCTTGCGCGACGAGTCGCGCGGCGAGGAGATCGCCATGTTCCGCGCCTGGTACCGCGCCTTGTGGCAGCACAACGCGGAGCACTGGGGCGAATTGCCTGCCGCACTGGCCGACGGCGGCGCGCCGGCGCAGGCCGGCATACAATAGGAAAGTCCCCGCTGGCACGTGCTCGGGCAAACGGAGATCGTGACGTTGAAACGCGCAGGCATCATCGGCGGCATCCGCATCCCCTTCTGCCGCAACAACACCGCATACGCCGACATCGGCAACTTCGGCATGGCGGTGAAGACGCTGGGCTCGCTGGTGGAGCGCTACGGCCTGCACGGGGTCGAACTCGGTGAAGTGGCGTTCGGCGCGGTCATCCGCCACGCCGGCGACTGGAACATCGCGCGCGAGGCGACGCTGTCTTCCGGCCTGGCGCAGACCACGCCCGGCATCACCACCGCGCGCGCCTGCGGCACCTCGCTCGACAACGCCATCCTGATCGCCAACAAGATCGCCGCCGGCCAGATCGAGGCCGGCATCGCCGGTGGCAGCGATACCACCAGCGACGTGCCGATCGTCTATTCGCGCGCGCTGCAGCAGCGGCTGCTCGCCATGAACCGCGCCAAGGCGCCGCTCGACAAGGTCGAGAGCGCCGTGCGCGGCTTTTCGTTCGCCGAGCTCAAGCCTTCCTTCCCCGGCGTGGCGGAACCGCGCACCGGCAAGTCGATGGGCGAGCACTGCGAGATGATGGCGCGCGAGTGGCACATCCCGCGCGAGGCGCAGGATGCGTGGGCGCTGGAAAGCCACCACAAGCTCGCTGCCGCCTATGCGCGCGGCTTCTTCGACGACCTGGTGGTGCCCTTCCGCGGCGTGCAGCGCGACAACGTGCTGCGGCCCGACACGTCGATGGAGAAGCTCGCGGCGCTGAAGCCGGCGTTCGACCGCAGCTCCGGCCATGGCACGCTGACCGCGGGCAATTCCAGCGCGCTCTCCGACGGCAGCGCGGCGGTGCTCATCGCCAGCGACGAATGGGCGGCCGCGCGCGGACTGCGCGTGCAGGCCTACCTCACCCACGCACGCGTCGCCGCGGTGGACTACCTGCATGGCGAGGGCCTGCTGATGGCGCCGACCGTCGCGGTGCCGCGGATGCTGGCAGAGGCAGGCCTCACGCTGCAGGACTTCGACTTCTACGAGATCCACGAGGCGTTTGCCGCGCAGGTGCTGTGCACGCTGCGGGCATGGGAATCGGCCGACTACTGCCGCGACCGTCTCGGCCTGGCCGCGCCGCTCGGTGCGATCGACCCGGCCCGCATCAACGTCAACGGTTCGAGCCTCGCCACCGGCCATCCGTTCGCGGCGACGGGCGCGCGCATCGTCGCCACCCTGGCGAAGATGCTGGAAGAAAAGGGCTCCGGCCGCGGACTGGTGTCGATCTGCACGGCCGGCGGCATGGGCGTCACCGCAATACTCGAACGGCCATAGGCAGCGGCGCGGCCGATGCACTCCGGGGGGAGGGAGCCATGAAGGAAAGCAGTTACGCACTCGTGCTGACCGGCGACGTGCTGCCGGGCCACTCGCCCGAAACGGTGTGGCCGGCGCTCGCCGCCTACTTCCGCATGGAACCGGAGCGGCTGGCGACGCAACTGCTGGCGCGTGCACCGCTCGCCATCAAGCAGGACGACGACCTCGGCAAGCTGCAGACGCTGCAGGCCGGGGCCGCCGCGACCGGCGCCGAGACGCAGTTGTGCGCGCCCGATGGCCGTCCCGCGCTGTTCGTGCTGCTGGAAGGCGCGCCGCGCGGCCCGGTGCCGCGCGTGTTCGTCGAGGAACGCATCGCGCACGGCCTGTGGCCGGACGACATCACCGTGGCCGAGGTGGGTTCGAACACCTGGAAGCCGTGGATAGATCCCGCGAGCCGCGAGGTGGTGCCGCCGCCGGCGCCAGAACCGGACGCGGCCCCGGTGGCGGAGGTGGCGGTCGTCGCGCCGGCGAACGACATGGCGCAACTGCCGGCGGACACGTTCGACGGCGACAGCCTGCCGCCCGGCGAGGCGATCCACGCCGGCTTCTGGCGCCGCTGCGCGGCCATGCTGGTCGATGGCCTGCTGCTCGGCGTGGTGAGCGCGGTGGTGCAGGCGGCGGTCGGACTCGGGGCCATCGGCAGCGGCATGACCGACAGCAACGCCATCGCGGCGGCCATGGGCACCCTCGTGCTGGTGTCGGTGCTGCTGTTCGTCGGCCAGTGGCTGTATTACGCCCTGTTCGAGAGCAGCGCCCTGCAGGCCACGCCAGGCAAGCTGGCGCTCGGCATCAAGGTGGTCGATGACGCCGGCAACCGCATCGGCTTCGGCAAGGCCAGCGGCCGCTGGTTCGCCAAGATCGTTTCCAACCTGATCCTCGGCATCGGCTACCTGATGGCCGGCTTCACCGCCCGCAAGCAGGCACTGCACGACATGATGGCCGGCACCCTGGTGGTGTTCGCCGATGTCGCCCCCGGCCGGCCACTGCCAACGGTGCGCCCGCCGATGCCGTGGTACGGCTGGGTGCTCAACATCCTCTTCATCGGCCTCGGCCTGCTGGCGATCGCCGGCATGTTCGCCGCGTTCGCCATGCTCGGCAACCTGGTCAGCAGCAGCCTGCGGGGCGCGCAGGGCTTCTGACCGCCCGTTGGGCGGGGCGGCAGGGTTTCAGGTCTTCGACACGAAACGCACGGAGCTATGGAGGGCGAAGGTGCCTCAGCGGCCGAAGGAGAACAGGGTCGGACGCCAGCCGGCGCTGCTCTGGTAGCTCTGGCCGCGGCGGCGGCGCATGCGGTCGATCAGCTCGACGCGGCGCGCCTCGGCCCATTCCAACCGTTCGGTCGCCAGCGCCGCCGGATCCACGCCGCGGCGGGCCGCTTCGTCGTTGCGATAGACGACGAAATCCTCGTACGCCTCGATCTCGTGCTGCAGCTCGCGCACGCACAGTTCGATCATGATCGCATCGTCGAGGAAGCCGAGCACCGGCACGCCGTCGGGAATGATGTCGTGCGGATTGGCGAAATAGGCCAGGCACGCGAGCACGCGCTGGCATTCCTCCTGCGGCAGCGCGAAGCCGGTGTCGTGCACCATGGCGATCATGCTGTCGAGCTTGGACAGCCGCTCGGCAATGAAGTTGGGCAGCGTCGTCTTGTGGCCTTCCACCAGCAGGCGGGAAGCGGCGTCGGTGATCTCGCGCGCCGACAGGTTCTTCGCTTCCTGCTGGGCGTGATGCATGGCATCGATGAAGTGCTGGAGGTCGGCATCGCCGAGCTCGATGGTGATCGCGAGCGACATGGTCACACTCCCCGGGAATCGACCGGAGAGACTAGCGACGCCCGGTGCCTCACGTCAATCGAATGCCCACGCCCCTAGCCCCGAGCCCCTAGCCCCCAGCCCCTGGCCCCTGGCCCCTCACAGAATTCCCACCAACCCCGCCCCGAACGCCGTGACAATGCGGGTGTAGATCGACTTCAGCGGCAGGTCGACCTCCGGGAAGTCGCCGACGTCGACATGGCAGGCGTAGAAGCCGGGGTCGTCGGGAAGGGACGGCTCGCAGCCGGGCTTGAGCTGGAAGCTGCTGGCATAGCGGAACGGCCAGAAGTCGAACAGCGGCAGGGCAGTGGAGAGATCGCCGATCAGGTTGTTGATGCCGCCGACGAGGGCGGGCTGGCGTCGCGGCGCGATCACCCAGGCGTTCTGCGGCGCGGCATTGCGCAGGATCGCCTCGCGCAGGCGCAGCGCGACGGCGCGGTCGTGGATGATGAGGCCGGACTCGGTGTTGTAGCCGTCCGAGCGCGGATCGAAGTTGTGCGAGCCGATCAGGCTGACGCGATCGTCGATGACGATGGACTTGCCGTGCAGGCCGATGCGCGGCCCCGGGTGCAGCAGGGGCGCCCGGCCGTAGCGGTCCAGCGGCGCGTCGTTGCCGCTGCCGGCGAGCCGCTCGTGGCCGGCGACGAACGCCGCCGCGTCGCCCGGGAACGGCTTGAACTCGTGGATTTCGAAGCCGTAGCGCTTGAGGTACAGCTTCTTGTACTTGTAGGACAGGGCGTAGACGTAGAAGGCGTCGGTGGCCGCCAGCGAGTTGGTGGACACGGTGACCCGCACGCGCGGCGTGCGGTCGTGCAGACCGGCAAACAGCGCCCGCGCACGCCGGCTCAACACGAGGTAGGGAGTTTCCATCACGATGTGCCGGCGCGCGCCCTGCAGCAGTTCGCCGATGCGCGCGGTGAGCGCTGCGGCAGCCGGGTCGCCCTGCGGGTGCGCAGGCTTGTCGGGAGTGTCGGAAAAATACTCGACCCGCGACGTGCGCAGCGCCCCTGCCGCCAGCTGGCGGTCGAGCCACGCC
>JAEZQS010000203.1 GCA_023412995.1 Pseudomonadota bacterium | reverse complement strand
GCGCGAGCTGGCGCGCTTCTTCGGCACGCGCGACCTCGCCGGGTTCGGCGTCGAGGCGGTGCCGCTCGGCGTCGCCGCCGCCGGCGCGCTGCTCGGCTATGTCGAGGAAACGCAGAAGGCTGCCCTGCCCCACGTCAGCGGCCTCGGCGTCGAAAGCGCCGACGAGGGCATCGCGATGGACGCGGCGACCCGCCGCAACCTGGAACTGGATACCCATCCCGGCGGCAACCACGCGCACACGCTGCTCGGCGTGCTCGACCGTACCGTCACGCCGATGGCGGCGCGCCTGCTGCGACGCTGGCTGCACCGGCCGCTGCGTGACGTGGCGGTGCTGCGCCGGCGCCAGCAGGCCATCGAGTCGCTGCTGGATGCCGGGCGCCACGCCGGCGTGCGCGAGATCCTGCGCGGCATCGGCGACCTCGAGCGGATCCTCGGCCGCGTGGCGCTGCGCTCGGCGCGTCCGCGCGCCCGCTCCACCCTGCGCGATGGGCTTGCGCTCGCGCCGGCGCTGCGTGATGCGCTGGCCGGCTGCGACAGCCCGCTGCTGCAGGAACTGCTGCAACGCATGGGCGAACACGCCGACACCGCGGCGTACCTTGCCGCGGCCGTGGTCGAATCGCCGCCGGTGCAGGCGCGCGACGGCGGCGTCGTGCGCGAAGGCTTCGACGCCGAGCTGGACGAGCTTCGCGCGCTTGCCGCCAATGCCGACGGTTTCCTGCTGGCGCTGGAGGAACGCGAGAAGGCCGCCAGCGGCATCGCCGGGCTCAAGGTCGGCTACAACCGCGTGCACGGCTACTACATCGAGATCGGCAAGGCGCACGCCGGGCGCGCGCCGGCGCACTACACGCGCCGCCAGACCATCAAGGGCGCGGAGCGCTACATCACCGCCGAGCTGAAGGAATTCGAAGACAAGGTGCTGGGTGCGCGCGAGCGCGCGCTGATGCGCGAGCGCGCGCTCTACGAGGGCCTGCTCGACCGGCTCGCGGAACGCCTCGTACCGCTCGAGGCTGCGGCGGCGGCGATTGCCGAACTCGACGTGCTCGCCAACCTCGCCGAACGCGGCGATGCGCTGGACTGGCACCGTCCCGACCTGACCGATGCACCCGGCATCCGCATCGTGCGCGGCCGCCACCCGGTGGTCGAGCAGGTGCGCGAGGAGCCGTTCGAACCCAACGACCTCGACCTTCGCGAAGACCGCCGCCTGCTGGTCATCACCGGCCCCAACATGGGCGGCAAGTCCACCTACATGCGCCAGTGCGCGCTGATCGTGCTGCTGGCCCACCTCGGCAGCTTCGTGCCGGCGGAGTCGGCCTGCATCGGCCCGATCGATCGCATCTTCACGCGCATCGGCGCCGGCGACGACCTCTCGCGCGGCCAGTCCACCTTCATGGTGGAAATGAGCGAGACGGCCAACATCCTGCACAACGCCACATCGTCCAGCCTGGTACTGATGGACGAGGTGGGCCGCGGCACGTCGACCTGGGACGGCCTCGCGCTCGCGCGCGCCTGCGCGGTCGCGCTGGCGACGCGCAATCGCGCCTTCGCGCTGTTTGCGACGCATTACTTCGAACTCACCGACTTGGCCGCAGCGCACGAAGGCATTGCCAACGTCCACCTCGACGCCGTGGAGTACGGCGAGCAACTGGTGTTCATGCATGCACTGAAGGACGGGCCGGCCAACCGCAGCTTCGGCCTGCAGGTGGCGGCACTCGCCGGGCTTCCCCGCCCGGTGCTGGCCGATGCGCGCACCACCTTGCAGGCACTGGAACGCCAGGCCGCCCAGTCGCCGCCGCCGGCAAACGGGCAGCCGCAGCTGGGGCTGTTCGCTCCCGCGCTTCCCTCACCCGTGGAAGAAGCGTTGCGCGGGGTCGATCCGGATGCGCTCAGCCCGCGCGACGCGCTCGCGCTGCTCTACCGCCTGAAGCAGCTCGCCGGATGAGCGCGCGTATCCTGGCCGGTAACACGGCGGCCGCGATGGCGACGCCCGCGCAGGCGAGCAGCGTGCCTGCCGCGGGTCATGCCGCAACCCGCTACGTGCCGCACATCGACGGCCTGCGCGCCGTGGCGGTGCTTGCCGTGATGGCCTACCACCTGCAGGAACGGTGGCTGCCGGGCGGGTTTGCCGGGGTGGACGTGTTCTTCGTCATCTCCGGCTTCGTGGTGAGCGCCTCGGTGGCGACATGGGATGGCGGCGGCCTCGGCCGGTTCCTCGGCTACTTCTACGCGCGGCGCATCCAGCGCATCGCACCGGCGCTGCTCGCGTGCCTGCTGCTGACCGGCTTCGCCACCACGCTGCTGGTGCCGCTCGCCTGGCTGAGCCACGCCAACGAGCTCACCGGCCTGCATGCCTTCTTCGGGCTCTCCAACTGGTATCTCGCCACGCACCAGGAGAGCTACTTCGCGCCGGCGACGGACTTCAATCCGTACCTGCATACCTGGTCGCTCGGTGTCGAGGAGCAGTTCTACCTGCTGTTCCCGCTGCTGTTCTTCGCCTGGACGCGCAGTCGCCGCGGGCGCGTGCTGGCCAGCTGCCTGTTCGCCATCGCGCTCGCCGCCTCGCTCGCGTGGGCCGCACGCCTCGGCAAGGCCGACCCGGGCGCGGCGTTCTACCTGATCACCACGCGGCTGTGGGAGCTTGCCGCCGGCGTGCTCCTGTTCACGCTGCTGGCGCGCTGGCCTGTGCCCGAGGACCGTCGTAGTCGCCAGCGCGTGCTCACCGCGGGGGCCTGGTGCTCGCTGGCGCTGCTCGCCCTGGCGCTCGCCACGGCCAGGCCAGGCACCTTCCCGTGGCCCGGTGCGGTGCCTGCGGTCGTCGCTACCCTCGGCGTGCTGGGGTTCCTCGGCGTGAGCCCCTCGCGTGGCCGGCTGCACCACGCGCTGGGTCATCCAGCCATGGCGGCGGTCGGGCGCCTTTCCTACTCGCTCTATCTCTGGCACTGGCCGGTGTACGTGCTGATGCGCTGGACCTGCGGCCTGGAATCGGCCGCCACGCGCGTGGTGGCCGTCGTGCTCACCTTCGTGCTGGCGGGCCTGTCGCGGCGCCTGGTCGAGCAGCCGCTGCGCTATTCGCCCTGGCTCCGGCGCCTGCCGCGCAAGGCGATCGTCGCTGGCGGCCTCGTGACGATCGCGGCGGCGTGGGCGCTGGCGGGACGGGGCATGGAGGCACGCGGGACGGTGGCGCTCACCACCGTGTCGCGTCACGCCGCGGACTGGTATCCGGAAGCGCCGGCCGCACTGGCGGACCTGCCCGGCTGCCGCATCGATACCCGGGTCGCGCCTGCGGGCAACACGTTCGTCGCCATCCGCTCACGTACCGGATGCGCCGCCCCGGCGGTGCCGCCGCCTGCCCTCTTCGTGATCGGCGATTCGCATGCGAGCGCCTATCTCGGGCTGCTGGGCGAACACGTGCTGCGCAGCGGCGCGACGATGGCCCTCTACCCCAACCCGGGCTGCACGTTCGTGAGCCTGCAACCCGAACGTGAACGGGGCAACTGCCCGGCGCAGGCGCGCGACGCGATCGCGGACATCCTCCAGCGCGCCCGGCCCGGCGAAGTGCTGTTCCTGGCTGCCCTGCGCGTGCCGCGGCTCAGCAACCAGTACGGCACGGTGGACCAGGCCAAGGCCTGGCAGGAGGCCACCGGCACCTCGTCGCTGGCGCGGCGCCGGCAGGCCGAAGGCGATGCGCTGGCGCTGCTGGCCCCGCTCGCCGCACGCGGCCTGCACATCGTGGTCGATGCACCCAAGCCCGTGCTGCCGGCGCCACCCTTCCGCTGCGCCGACTGGTTCAACGCCGGCAACCCGGTTTGCGAGCCGGGGACATCCATCGCGCGCGCGGAGATGGAACGCTACCGCCAGCCCGTGCTCGACAGCTTCGCCCGCATGGCCGCGCGCATGCCGGCGCTCACGGTGTGGGATCCCTTCCCCGTGCTGTGCCCCGGCGACACCTGCGAGGCCATGCGCGAAGGCCGTCCCCTCTTCTTCGACGGCGACCACATCAGCGGCTACGCCAACCACCTGCTGCTGCCTTCCTTCACCCGGATGCTGGAATCGCTCCAGCGGTGACATGGGCGAGGCGCGGCGAGCCTGCACGCTCCGCGCCGCCGATGCAGGCTGGACACGCCCGTGCTTCGCGGTCGCGGCTGCGCCGCTCCTACGAAAGCGTCGCCCTCGCTTCTGCTTTCCTTCGTGCTCTTCGTGTGCTTCGTGGTTCAATCTTCCGCTTTGCGGCTCTCTGCACGACGCCCGGTTTCGCGGTCGCGACGGCACCGCCACGACCTCCGCGGCATGGTGGTCAGAACGCGTCGATGTCGCCGAGTGCGCGGATCAGGCGGCGGGCGCGCTTGTCGGGTCTGGTGCGGGGGCGGCCTTCGGCGGCGGCCGTCAGGCGGCGCTGGGTTGCCGCTTCCTCGCGTGCGGCGCGAGACGCGTCGGTTTCGCGGTACAGCAACTGCGCGGCAGCCGCCGGGCCGCGGCGGGTTGCCAGCGCGGCCACCTCGACCTCGAAGCGTTCCTCGCCGCGCTGGATGCGCAGGCAATCGCCGACCTTCACCTCGCGCGCGGGTTTGCCGCGGGCACCATTGACCTCCACCTTGCCACCGCCAATGGCGTCCTTCGCGAGCGGACGCGTCTTGAAGAACCGCGCGGCCCACAGCCATACGTCGAGGCGCACGCCTCCGGCACCGTGCGCCGGTGCAGCAGGGTCACTCATGGGCGCGGCAGCTCACGGTCGAGTTCGAGCGACTGCGGCAATGCCAGGTGCCCGAACCTGGCATCGAGTTCACCCAATGCCTCGCGTGCCTTTTCGAGGTGCCCCTCCGCCTGCAGCTTGCGCACGCGGGCAAGGGCTTCGTCGCTCTGCTGCTGCAGCCCGGCGCGGCACTCCTCCAGTCCGGGGGCGACGTCGCGAGGTTCCTCCAGCAGGTGCAGCGCGCGCCGGAAGGTGCCGGCGTCGACCGGCTGGTGGCCGCGGTCGGCCATCGGCAGGCGCGCCGTTCGCGGCAGGCAGGCGCGGCGCGCCGAGGCGATGCTGAAGGCCGCGCCATCGGCATTGGGCGTATCGGCCGTGCCCCAGGCGTACACCAGGCGCAGGTGCTCCTGCGCGCGGTGCAGCAGGTCCACCGGCGGCAACGGCACCAGGAAACTACCGATGGTGTCGCTGGAACCATCCACCAGTGCGCCACTGAAGACATCGGGATAGCCGATCGCCAGGTGCAGCGCGACGCGCGCGCCGCCGGAGAAACCGCCGACGTAGATGCGCGCCGGATCGACCGGCCAGCGGGCCGTCACGTTGGCGGCGGCGTGCAGGGCGAGCGCGGCGCGACGCGGCAGAACCGGCGCATCGTTGCCCGACGCAGCCGCCGTCACCAGCAGCATGCCCGCGGCGTCGAGCACGGGCCGCCAGCGGCGCGGCACCGCGGCCTCGTTCCACGGCGGCACGAACACCAGCAGCGCATAGCCGGCCGGCGGCGGCGCGACATCCGGCACGTAGACGGAAAACCGCTCGGCCGTGATGTCGAGCGTGTAAGGCGGCGGGTCCTCGCCCCGTTGGGCATAGGCTTCGCGCGCGCGCGTGGCCCACAGCGGCGTCAGCAGGCGCTCGAACAGGACGTCGGTGCGCGCCAGTGGCGAATAGCCGTCGAAGGTGACACCGGTGTGCAGGCCCGCCCCCGGTGCGCTGGCGACCACGCCTGGCGCCGCCGGCGCCAGCGACAGCAGCAGCGCGGCCAGGCCGGCGCGGACGAACGCCGCACTCCGCACGCGGCCACGCGCCGGCAGCACGGTCCCGCTGCACGCCTCGCACACGCTCGCCTTTCGACTGGGCACCTGCTCCCGGATGGGTGCTGGTCGCACGCGCTTCAATGGCCGCCCATCCACCGCAGTCCCGCCACCCCGGCGAGGATCAGGCCGATGCAGGCGAGGCGCGCGAGGTCGCGCGGTTCGCCGAACAGCACCATGCCGAGGATCACCGTACCGACGGCACCGATCCCGGTCCATACCGCGTACGCCGTGCCGAGCGGAATGTGCCGCAGGGCGAGCGAGAGCATCCAGAAGCTCACCGCCATGAGGGCGAGCGTCGCGAGCGTCGGCAGCGTGCGGGTGAAGCCGTCGGTGTACTTGAGGCCGACGGCCCAGCCGATCTCGGCCAGGCCGGCGCCCAGCAGGAGCATCCACGACTGGCTGGCACTCGTCATCGGCTGCTCCGGTCAGATGGCCGGCCAGCCTAGGCCGGCCGTCGCAGGCGGTCAACGCGAACGGCGGCGGCGTGGATGAACGAACCGGGCGCGCACGTATCCGTCACCCACGCATTCCTGTATGCTGCGCCGAGTTTGTTGCGCCGCTTCGCGATATTCCCTCGGGATGCCGCGGCCGCAGCCGGTCCCTTCGACCCTGCGCCCGACCTCCCCGCCGCTCGGCCCCGTCGCGCCAAACCCGGAATCCGCAGCCGTCCGGCTGCAGGTCCGCCCATCTTCCAGCTGGAGCGCGGTTCCTGGGGAACGCCCGGTTGGCTTGCCTGCATGGCCGGAGTGGCCGCGGGCAAGGCCGCACGCCGCGTGGCGTGCCAACAGGAGCATCACCGCATGTCGTTCCAATCCCTCGGGCTCGCGCCCGCGTTGCTGCGCGCGCTCACCGAACAGGGTTACACCGACCCGACCCCGGTCCAGGCGCAGGCCATCCCCGTTGCCCTTCAGGGCCGCGACCTCCTCGCCGGCGCGCAGACCGGCACCGGCAAGACGGCCGCGTTCTCGCTGCCGCTGCTGGACCACCTGTACGTGTCGCGCCGCAACCCGGCGCAACCGAAGACCCCGCGCGCGCTCGTGCTGACGCCGACGCGCGAACTCGCCGCCCAGGTGCATGACAGCCTGCGTAGCTACGGCAAGCACCTGGGCGTGCGCGCCACCACCATCTTCGGCGGCGTCGGCATGCAGCCGCAGGTGGATGCGCTGCGCCGCGGCGTCGAGATCGTCGTCGCCACGCCGGGCCGCCTGATCGACCACATGGAGCGCCGCAGCGTGAACCTGTCCGCGATCGAGGTGCTGGTGCTGGACGAGGCCGACCGCATGCTGGACATGGGCTTCCTGCCGGCCATGCGCCGCATCCTCGGCCACCTGCCGCGGCAGAACCGCAAGACGTGGCTGTTCTCGGCGACGTTCGCTCCCGAGATCAAGGCACTCGCCAGCGACTTCATGCGCGATCCGGCCGAGATCCAGATCGCGCGGCCAAACAGCGTGGTCGCGACCGTCACCCACCGCATGCATCCGGTGGACCTGGTGCGCAAGCGCGACCTGCTGTTGCACCTGCTGGAAAACGATGCGCGCCAGACGCTGGTGTTCGGCCGCACCAAGCACGGGTCGGACAAGCTCGCCGGTGCCCTGGCGAAGGCGGGGCTGCGCGCCGCCGCCATCCACGGCAACAAGAGCCAGAACCAGCGCACGCGTGCCCTCGCCGACTTCAAGGCTGGCAAGGTGCAGGTGCTGGTCGCGACCGATATCGCCGCCCGCGGCCTCGACATCGACCAGCTGCCGATGGTGATCAACTTCGACCTGCCGATGGTGGCGGAGGACTACGTGCACCGCATCGGCCGCACCGGCCGCGCCGGCGCCGAAGGCCTCGCGATCTCGCTGGTGTCGCACGAGGAAGAAGGCCTGCTGCGCGACATCCGTCGCCTGC
This sequence comes from Pseudomonadota bacterium, assembly GCA_023412995.1. GTDB lineage: Bacteria > Pseudomonadota > Gammaproteobacteria > Xanthomonadales > Rhodanobacteraceae > Dokdonella_A. The sequence goes on along the minus strand of JAEZQS010000203.1, from coordinate 3,476 downwards.
TCAAGCAGGAAATCGCCATCGACCCGGTGGCGGGCTTCGAGCCCTCGCGTCCGGTCCGCGTCGACGGCACGGCCCGTCCGGCGCAGGGCAACCGCGGCGCGCGTCCTGCGCAACGCCCGCCGCAGCGCCATGCCCGTGCCCCGCACGCCAGCGCCGCCAAGCCGGGCGATGCGCATCCGCGCGGTCGTTCACGCTCCACCCCCGGCGGCAGGAAGCAGGGCGCGGCGCGCGACTGAGCAACGCCACGGTGGACGGCGGCGCGGCGACGGAAATCCGTCGCGCCGTCAGTCTGCGTCCTTGTTCACCTGCGGTTCGTCGCGTTTCGCCCGCGGCGGAAACAGGCGGCGGAACAGCGTCTCCACCGCGCCGCCGAAGTACACCGCGCACGCGCTGAAGACGATCGTGAGCAGCACCAGCGCGTAGTACCCGAGCCCGCAGGCGACGCCCAGCAGCGCGGTCATCCAGATCGTCGCGGCGGTGGTGAGGCCGGTGATCTGGTGCGTGCCCGGGTTGCGCAGGATCACACCGGCGCCGAGGAAGCCGATGCCGGTCACGATGCCCTGGATCACGCGGCTGAGCGCATCGTCGCGCACCGCCTCGTCGATCCCGAACGGCACCATCACCAGCGTGATCGCCGCCGTGCTGAGGCAGACCACGGCATGCGTGCGCACGCCCGCGGGTTTGTCGCGCATGTCGCGGTTGAGCCCGACCGCGCCGCCAACGACGGTGGCGAAGGCGAGCCGCGCGGCAGTCCACAGCAGGTCATCGGGCATGGCGGCCTCGTGGCGGCGGTCGTGCCGGCATCTTGCGCAACTGGCGCCGGGGCGGCAACCCGCTGGTTGACCGATCGGTAGCGGCTTCACGGCGTGAGCCAGGCGCCGGATCCCGGCCTTCGCCGGGGCGACGGCCCTGGCAATCCGGATCGGATCCCGAACCCGTTGCGGAGGCCCAGCCGCTAATCCCCGCCTTTCACCGCCTGCCTCAGCAGGCGCGCGAAAGGCGCGGGGCGACAGCGACCCACCGCCACGCGTGGCGTGCCATGCCACGCCGCACAACGGCGGATCGCATCGGCAACCGCCGATGCGATCGCGGCGGTCGGTGCCACGCCGTCCTCGAGGAACAGCGCCTTCACCTCGAATTCGCCGCGGTCGCGGTGGGCCTTGGCATCGAGCCGCCCGACCAGGCGCCCGCCGTGCAGGACCGGCAGCACGTAGTAGCCGTACCGGCGCTTCGGCGCGGGCACATAGCACTCGATGCGGTAATCGAAACCAAACATCGTCGCTGCCCGCTCGCGATCCCACACGACCGGGTCGAACGGCGACAGCAAGGTGGCATGGCTCGCGCGCAGGCGACCGGCTGCCGCGCGCTGCAGCGCGCCGGCGTGGCCGGGATGCACGTAGCCTGGCGCCTCCCAGCCATCGACCGCCACGCGCAGCAGCGAGCCGTCGGCGACGAAGCCGTCGAGCGCGGCATCCTTCAGCTTGCCGCCGGCGCGGAAGTAGTCGTTGATCCAGCGCGCCTGCGTGATGCCGAGCGCACGGACCGCGCCGAGCACCAGCGCGCGCCGGTGCTCCGCTTCGTCCGGCGGATCGAGCGCCAGGCCGGGGTCGCGCGCAAGCGCCGTGGCGAGCACGCGTTCGGCCAGGTCATACACGCGCTGGAAGTTCTCGCGCCTGGCGATCATCAGTTCGCCGTGCGCGAACAGCGCCTCCAGCCAGCGCTTCTCGTCCTTCCAGCCCCACCAGCCGCCAGAAGCCGCGCCATCGGTGCGGGCGAAGTCGCTCGCGCGCACGGCGCCGCCGCTGCGGATGCGTTCGAGCAGGGCATCGACGCCGGCGGCACCGCGCACCCGTTTCGCACTGCGCATGGCCCAGTGGCCACTGCGGGCTGCAGCCTGGCCGCGGTGCAGCGCGTAGTCGCGCATGGGCGCGAAGCAGGCTTCGTGCGCCCAGCATTCGAAGATCGCGCCTTCGGCAAGCAACTCGTCCAGCCAGCGTGGCTCGTACGACCCGAGGCGCGAGAACAGCACGAGGTAGGGACTGCGCGCGACGACATGGATGGTGTCGATCTGCAGCACGCGCATCGACGCGATCGCCTGCAGCACGTCGGCCTTGCGCGCACGCCGCGATGGGCGCGCCAGCAGGCCCTGCGCGGACAGGTGCAGCAGGCGCGCCTGGTGCGCGGTCAGGCGGGTGGGCGGGCCCGCCGCGGTCCCGGTCGCGGATGCGCAGACGGGCGTCGCCGGAGGCATGTCAGCGGCGTGGCGCGAGGATGGCCGACAGGCGGTCGCGCGTGCCGTCGATCCGCTCCAGGCGCGGATAGCGCAGGCCGCCGTGGTAGTCGAGCCGGACGGTGCGGTAGCGCTCGCCATCGCGCAGCAGCAGGTCGATGCCGGTGGCGGGATCCTTTGCAGCCGTGATCGCATCGGCCAGCCGTTCGGGCGTGAAGGCGAGCCCGTTGACGGCCACCACGGCACCGCGCGGCGACAGGCCGGCACGGAACGCCGGCCCGTCCCAGCGCACGTCCTGGATGTCGCCGTTGCGGGTGGACACCGTGAGCCCGATCGAGGCGGAATGGTCGACCGCCCTGCGTTCGGCTTCGGCGGCCTTCTGGAACGCGCCGGGCTGCTCGCCGTAAGCGAGCTTCCAGCCGCTGGCGGCAAGTCCGTCCAGGGGTGGCGCGTGCGCATCGAGGCGCGCGCGCAGGAACGCCGCCCAGTCGAACGGCGCCACGCCGTCGAGCGCCGCCACCACGTCCTCGAAGGTGTAGGTGGCGACCACCTGCCCCCCGCCGTCGATGCCGAAGAAGGCGCGCGCGAAATCGTCCAGCGAGCGTCGCTCGCGACTGAGTTCGCGCAGCTTCGCGTCGACCGCCAGCCACAGCAGCTGCCCGGCGCTGTAGTACTCCTCGCTCATCTGCCAGCTGCGCCAGGGCAGCGGCCGGCGCTGCGCCACCACCGGGTCGGTGGTGGTGTCCTGCACGCCGCGCCAGCCGAAGCCCGGGCGGTTGTCGGCGTAGCGCGAGGCGACCAGCGCCAGCGCCTCGCGCGCCTGCTCGGCGCTCCACAGTCCGGCGCGGGCGGTGAGCACGTGGCCCCAGTACTGCGTCTGGCCCTCGTACACCCACAGCAGGCTGCCCTGCATCGGCAGGTTGAAGTTGGGCGTGTCGAGGTCGGCGGGGCGACGGAACTTGCCGTTCCAGGAATGGCTGTACTCGTGCGCCAGCAGGTCGCGCCCCGGCGCCTGCCTGGCCCAGTCGGTGAAGTAGCCGGGCTCCTGCGTGTTCTCGCTCGAGCGATGGTGTTCGAGGCCGATGCCGCCGAGGCGATCGCTGAGCGCCAGCAGGAAATCGTAGTGGTCGTAGTGGCCGGGTCCGAACAGCGCCTGCGCCTGGGTGACCAGGGCGCGGTGCAGTGCGAGCTGCTCGGGCGTCACCGCGAGGTCCCTCGCCTCGTCGGCCACCAGGTCGAGCGCGAC
>JAEZQS010000179.1 GCA_023412995.1 Pseudomonadota bacterium | reverse complement strand
TTATAACCGACTGGCCCAGCTCGGCCGGCCCGTCGACGACCAGGCTGCCGGCCACCAGCGCCTCGCCACGGCCGCGGGCGATGGCAGCCGATTCGCCCGACAGCAGCGATTCGTCGACCCGGCAGCGCGCGCTCTCGAGCCGTCCGTCGGCCGGCACGAGTGCGCCTTCAGCCACGTGGACGCGGTCGCCGGCGACCAGCTCGGCCGCGCCGACCGCCTCAAGCGTGCCGTCGGCGCGGATCCGCTGCGCGATCGCCGGCGCGAGGCGCGCCAGCGCGTCGGAAAGGTCGCCCGCCCGATGGCGCGCGCGCATTTCCAGCCAGCGCCCGACCAGCAGGAAGAACACGAACATGCTGACCGAATCGAAGTACACCTCCGCGCCGCCCCGCACTGCTTCGGCCAGGCTGGCGAGGTAGATCAGCGCGATGGCGAGCGCGACCGGCACGTCCATGCCGGGTACGCGCGCCCGCAGCGAACGCCAGGCTCCGGCGAAGAACGGCCGCGCGGCATAGAACACCACCGGCGTCGCCACCAGCAGGCCGAACCAGCGGAAGAGGTCGCGGGTGACCGCGTCCATGCCGTCGAACGCGCCGAGGTAGAGCGCGCTGGCATACATCATCGCCTGCATCGCGCCGAAGCCGGCGACGACGAGGCGCTTGAGGGCTGCGCGCGATTCCTGCTGGCGCGAGGCATCCAGTGCGGCCGCGTCGAGCGGCAGCGCCCGGTAGCCGGTCCGTGCGAGCGCGGCGAGGAGGTCGGGCAGCGTGCAGCGCGCGGGATCCCAGGTGAAGCGGGCGCGCCGCGCGGTGGCATTGACCTGCACGCTGGCGACGCCCGGCACGGCGCCCAGCGCCCGCTCGATCAGCCACACGCAGGCGGCGCAGCGCACGCCTTCGACCAGCACGACGGCCTCGCTGCGACCGTCGGCCATGCTGCGCACGACGTGCCGCGCCAGTGCAGGTCGTGTCCACGCAGCCGCTTCCGCCGCCAGTGCGGCCGCATCCCCCGCGCGTTCGGAGGGGGCGCTGCGGAGGCGGTAGTAGTCGCCGAGGCCGAGCTGCTCGATCCATTCCGCCGCGGCGCGACACCCGTGGCAGCAGACGGCGCGGTCGATGCCGCCGATCCGCGCCAGTGGCACCTCGCCGGCCGGGAGGGCTTCGCTGCAGTGCCAGCAGCGGCCGACGGGCGTGGTCACGGGTCGGTCCGGGCAGGCGACGGCGCCGGAGGGGGAAGCCGGGGTGCCGCGAGCGGCACCTTGAACACGCTGTCCCCCGCAAGCGGCACCGGCGGGTCGGCATGGCGTGCGCCCAGCACGATCATCCACACGCAACCGGCAAGGGACGCGCCGAACAGCAGGGCGCCGAGCCACAGCACGGGCTGGCGATACCAGCCGGCGCGCGTCGCTGCGGCGGGTGTCCGCGCGTGCATGGCTCAGCCACCGTGCGACTGCGCGCGCAGCCAGGCCGTGACCAGGTGCACTTCACGCTCGTCCAGGCGCGTCTTCCACGGTGGCATCACCCCGTTGCGTCCGGCGCGGATGGTCTGCTGGATGGTCGCGAGGTCGCCGCCGTAGAGCCAGCGGTGATCGGTCAGGTTGGGGGCGCCGACAGCCGCGTTGCCCTTGCCTTCGGCGCCATGGCACGCCGCGCAGACGGCAAACTGCGGCTGGCCGGCTGCCGCCTTCGCGGCATCGTGCGATGCACCGGAGAGGCTGCGCACGTAGTGCGCGAGGTTGGCGACGCCGGCCTCGCCGAGGGCATCGCCGAAAGGCGGCATGGTGCCGCGCCGCCCCTCGAGGATGCTGGTCGCCACGGTCTCCGGATCGCCGCCATAGAGCCAGTCCGGATCGGTCAGGTCCGGCGCGCCGAGCAGCGGGTTGCCCTGCGCGGCCGCGCCGTGGCAGGCGGAGCAGTTGTCGCGGAACAGGCGTCCGCCCATCTGCGTCGCAGCCGGATTCTCTGCCAGCGCCTGCACCGGCACCGACGCGAAGTAATCGGTCAGTTCCTGGATGCGCGAGTCGTTGGCGAGGCGGTCGCGCGCGAGCTCGCCGTGCGCGCTCCAGCCGAGGACGCCGCCGAAGCTGCCGAACCCGGGATACAGCACGAGGTAGACCGCGCCGGTGGCGAACATGGCCGCCGAGAGGTAAACCCACCAGCGCGGCAGCTTGCGCACGCCCTCGCGCAGCACGCCGTGCGCCCACACGTGGCCGCTGGTGCCGTCGGGCTGCACCGGGATCTCGACCCGCTGCCCCCACAGGAACAGGAAGAAGGTGATGCCCATGTTGAACACCACCAGGAACATGATCCACGCTGACCAGAACGGCGTCACGGCGCGTCCCCCAAGTCATCCATCGGAATGCGCGCAAGCGCGTCGTACTTGGGCTTGTGGCGACGGTTCCACACCCATGCCCATGTGCCGAGGAAGCTCAGCATCAGGACGGTGGTGATCACGCCTGCGAGGTGTCCCCACAGCGGGTTCATGGCGCGGCTCCGGCGCGGGTGGCGATGCCCTCCGGCGTGTTGCGGACGCCCAGGCCCTGCAGGTACGCCACCACGGCATCGAGTTCGTCGTGGCCCTCGAGCGAGGCCGGAACGCCGGCGACGTCGGCGTCGGTGTAGGGGTCGCCGAGCAGGCGCAGCGTGCGCATGCGTGCAGCGACGTCTTCGGCATCGAGCGGTGCGTCCGCCAGCCAGGCGTAGGAGGGCATGTTGGACTCGGGCACCACCTGGCGCGGATCCATCAGGTGCAGGCGCTGCCAGTCGTCGGAGTACTTGCCGCCGATGCGCGCGAGGTCCGGGCCGGTGCGCTTGGAGCCCCACTGGTGCGGACGATCGTAGACGGACTCTTCGGCCACCGAGTAGTGGCCGTAGCGCTGGGTCTCGGCGCGCAGCGCGCGGATCATCTGGGTGTGGCAGAGGTAACAGCCCTCGCGCACGTAGATGTCGCGCCCGGCGAGCCGCAGCGGATCGTAGGGCTCGACGCCCGCCGCCGGCTCGACGGCATGCGCGCGCATGAACAGCGGCGTGATCTCGGCCAGTCCGCCGATCGACACCATGATGGCGATCCCGATGCCGAGCAGGCCGGCATGCTTCTCGATCGCCTCGAAATAGCGGTAACCCTTTGCCATCGTCCGGTCCTCAGGCCATGGCCGGCAGCGGCGCCGGCACCTGGTGCGGATGCGGTTCGGGAACCGGCACCGGCACCGGCTGGATCAGCCGCGCGCGCGCGTCCGCCGCCGTGTGCCAGAGGTTCCACGCCATCACCACCATGCCGCCGACGACCAGCATGCCGCCGAGGAAGCGCACCAGGTACAGCGGCTTGATCGCGACCAGGCTCTCGATGAAGGCGTAGGTGAGCGCGCCATCCTCGCCGGTGGCGCGCCACATCAGGCCCTCGGTGACGCCCGCCACCCACATCGCCACGACGTACAGCAGCAGCCCCATGGTGTGCATCCAGAAATGCAGCTCCATCGCGCCGCGCGAATGCATCGCGGGGCGGCCGAGCGCACGCGGTGCCATGGCGTAGAGCGAGCCGATGGTGATCATCGCGACCCAGCCGATCGAGCCCGAGTGCACGTGGGCGACGGTCCAGTCGGTGTAGTGCGAGAGCGAGTTGACGGTCTTGACCGCCATCATCGAGCCCTCGAAGGTCGATGCGGCGTAGAACACCAGCGCGATCACCATGAATTTGGCCGCCGGGTCTTCCTTCAGCCGGTGCCAGGAGCCGTTGAAGGTGAGCAGGCCGTTGGCGGCCGAGCCCCAGCTCGGCATCAGCAGCACCAGCGAGAATGCCATGCCCACCGACTGCACCCAGTCGGGCAGCGCGGTGTACATGAGGTGGTGCGACCCGGCCCACATGTAGACCGAGATCAGCGCCCAGAAATTGACGATCGAGAAGCGGTAGCTCCACAGCGGCTGCTTCGCCTGCCGCGGCACGAAGTAGTACATCATCCCGAGGAAACCGGCGGTCAGGAAGAACGCCACCGCGTTGTGCCCGTACCACCACTGCACCATCGCATCGACCGTGCCGGAGTAGATCGGGTACGACTTGGTCAGGCTGACCGGCACCACGAGGTTGTTGACGATGTGCAGCAGGCCGACGGCGATGATGAAGGCGCCGTAGTACCAGTTGGCGACGTAGATGTGCTGGATGCGCCGGCGTGCGAGGGTGGCGAAGAACACCGTGCCGAAGGACACCCACACCACCGCGATCAGGATGTCGATCAGCCACTCGGGCTCGGCGTATTCCTTGCCCTGGGTGATGCCGAGCGGCATGGTGACCATGGCCAGCACGATGGCGAGCTGCCAGCCCCAGAACGTGAAGCTGGCCAGGCGCGGCAGTGCCAGCCGCGTGTGGCCCGTGCGCTGCACGACGTAGTAGCAGGTGCCCATCAGGGCGGAGCCGCCGAAGGCGAAGATGACGCCGAAGGTGTGGTCGGGCCGCAGGCGGCTGAAGGCCAGCCACGGCACGTCGAAGTTGAGCGCCGGCCACGCCAGCTGCGCCGCGACGAACACGCCGAGGCTCGTGCCGACGATGCCCCACACCGCGGCGGCGAGCAGGAAGCGGCGCACGACGTGGTCGTTGTAGGTTTCGGTGAGTTCCACGAATCGGGTCCTGAAAGTACCCCTGTACAGTGTCGGCAATGGTGCGCCGGCCGCCTTGATCCGTGTCAGGACATGGTGTCGCAGAAGGGCGCGGGCGATTGCGGCAGAACGTCGCGGGAGCCGGGATTCGGGACCCGGGATTGGGCATCCGGGATTCGGGACGCGAGGGCGGCGGGAGGGGCGGCCGCCGATGCGGCGGTTTCCTGCCGACGGTGCGAGCGGCTACGATGGCGCCTTGCAGCGGAGGGCAGGCCCGTGGGCAGGAACGGCAGCATGCATGAGGATGATCTGGACGCGCTGTGCGCCGGCTGGCTCGGCGTCACGCGCTCGATCAAGTGGGAAGTGGACCTCGTCTACAGCGTCGCGGGCAAGATGTTCGTGGTGATGTGCACCCTCGGCAACGAGCGTGGAAGGCTTTCCTTCAAGGTCGACCCCGAGCGCTTCCTCGAACTCTCCGACCAGCCCGGCATGATGCCGGCCCATTACATGGCGCGGGCGTTCTGGATCAGCGTGACCGAGCCGGAGCGCTTCGGCCGGGACGAGCTGGCGGCTTTCATCCGCCGCTCGTATGAACTGGTGAAGGAAAAGCTGCCGAAGAAGACGCAGGCGGCGCTGGCCGAGGCGGAGCCCGCCGGCTAGGCTTGCGCGCCGGCGCACCGCGCCGCCATCCTCCGCTCCTCCACACGACGCCAATCCCATGTCCGGCAAGGCCGATTCCGTCAAGCCGATCTTCTTCGCACTTGGCGCCAACTTCGCCATCTTCGTGGCCAAGGGGGCCGCCGCCCTGGTGACGGGTTCCGGCGCCATGACCGCCGAGGCGGTGCACTCGCTGGCCGATTGCGGCAACCAGCTGCTGTTGCTGGTCGGACTGAAGACCGCCAAGGCGCCGCCGTCGCCGGACCATCCGCTGGGGCAGGGCAAGGCGATCTATTTCTGGTCATTCCTGGTCGCGCTGCTGCTGTTCTCCGTCGGCGGCGCGTTCTCGATCTATGAAGGCATCCACAAGCTGCAGCAGCCGGAGGCGCTCAGCCGGGCGTGGATCGCGATCACGGTGCTGGTGTTCGGCATCGCCGCCGAAAGCGTGTCGATGTGGGGCTGCATGCGCGAGGTGAACAAGTCGCGCGGCGATCGCAACCTGTGGCGCTGGTTCCACGAGAGCCGCCAGAGCGAGCTGATCGTGATCTTCGGCGAGGACCTCGCTGCGCTGCTCGGGCTGGTGTTCGCCCTGGTCGCCGTGGTGGCCACCGTCGTCACCGGCAATCCGCTGTACGACGCGATCGGCACCCTCGCCATCGGCGTGCTGCTGGTGGTGGTGGCGGTGTTCATCGCCATCGAGGTGAAGGCGCTGCTGATCGGGCAAGGGGTCGACCCGCGCCGCCGCGCCGAGATGCTCGCCTTTCTCGAAGGCCGCCAGGAAGTCGTGCGCGTGTTCAACCTGGCGACGCTCCAGCTTGGCAACGACGTCATGGTGGCGATCAAGGCCGAGATGGGCGAGCAGGTCCCGAACCGCCGCGTCGTCGATGCCATCAATGCGGTCGAGCGCGACATGCGCCAGGCGTTCCCGGAAATCCGCTGGTCGTTCTTCGAGCCCGACGTGGCCGATTGACGGGTGCGCGTCAATCGAGCGAGAGCCTGGTAGGTCGGGCACAGTCACACGAAGAGGGCAATCGGGTTGCAGGGCGGCGCAGGGCGGGTGCCTGAAGGGCGGGCGGCAATGCCCGTCCTTGCCTGCCGCCCCGGTTGCGGTCAGCGGATTCCAACGCCGACGCCAATCCCGAAGCTGACGCGGCGGCGCTCGCGTGGGAAGTTCTCCGGCCACAGGTGCACCTCGGCCTGCGCCACCACGGGATAGACGTAGTCGTGTCCGGCGATCACGCGCGTGCGGGTGCCCTCGAGGCGGCCGTGCACGGTGACGTAGCGTCCGGCCGGCCAGTCCAGCGGCTCGACGAAGCCGGGCAGCACGACGAGGAAGCGACCCTGCACGCGCGCGGACGGGTCGGGTCGCCGCGCGCGATCGAGCGGGTAGGCGGCGACCTGGATTTCGCTGTCCTCGCCGCCATTGCGCAGGTCGAGGACCTTGCCGCCCCAGAGGACCTCGGAACCGGCGTAGCGGTCCGCGCCGAGCGCGACGAGGGCCGGTGTCGCGTCGATGCCGGTGGCCGTGCGGAATACCGGCGGGGTGCAACCCGTGATCGCGGCGATCGCGGTGGCCAGCAGGCAGGCAAGGGGCGCCCTGTGGCGGCGATGCCGGATCATGGCGCTGGATCCTCCATCGGCGCATTGCCGGAATCGACCGGGCGTGGTGGCTTCGCGGTGTCCACCGGCGGCTGACGCAGCAGCCACGCCAGCACCGGTGGGGTCACCACCGAGGTCAGCAGCGACATCGCGACGATCACGGCATACACCTCGTTGCTGAAAACGTGCGCGGCCAGGCCGAGGCTGGCGATCACGATGCCGACTTCGCCGCGCGGAATCATGCCGACGCCGACGATGGTGGCGCCGCGTGGGCCGAGCGCGAGTGCGCCGATGAACCCGCCAGCGAACTTCGTCGCCACCGCGATCACGGTCACCACGAGCAGCATCCACAACGCGGTGCCGCTGGTGAAGACGCCGAGGTCGATCTTGGCGCCGGTGATGACGAAGAAGAACGGCGTCAGCAGTGCCAGCAGGGGTTGCATCTGGTGCTCCAGCTCGTCGCGCTGGTGCAGCTCGGAGGCGATCATGCCGGCGAGGAACGCGCCGATGATCGCCGCCAGGCCGAATCCGGTGGCAAGGAAGGCGAGCCCGAGGCAGATCGCCAGCGCGATCGTCAGGGGCGAGAGCGGATTGATCGGCCGGTCGAGCCAGTATGCGCGCCGGCGCATCACGCGCGTGCCGACCCAGCCGATCACCGCGATGAAGGCGATCGCCTCCACCAGCACCAGCAGCAGATGGCCGACCTGGATGCTGCCGCCTGCCTGCAGCGAGGTCACGACACCGAGCAGCAGCATCGCGAGGATGTCGTCGATCACCGCGGCGCCCAGGATCACCCGGCTCTCGATGCGCGACAGCACGCCCAGTTCCTGCAGCACGCGTGCCGTGATGCCGGCGGACGTGGCGACGAAGGCGGCGGCGATGAACAGCGACTTCGCCCAGTCGAAGCCTTCGCCATGCGCCCACAGCGAGCCGATCGCAAACGGCACGACGACACCGGCGACGCCGACCAGGAAGGCGCTGCGGCCGACCTTCTTGAGATCGTCCAGGCGTGTTTCCAAGCCGACCGAAAACAGCAGCAGCACCACGCCGATCTCCGCCAGCACGTCGAGCGGCGTGCCGGGCAGGATGGTGGCGGGATCGAGCAGGCCGAGCACGGAAGGTCCGATGAGCGCGCCGGCAACGATCTCGCCGACGACCCCAGGCAGCTTGATGCGCTGCGCCAGCTCGGCGCCGAGCTGGGCCGCGACGAAGATGACAAACAGGTCGAGCAGGATGGCCGCGCCGTCGTGCACCGGATGCCTCCCGAGGGGAATCGTCCGATGCTACACGAAGGGTGGGTAGCTGCTGCTCAATCCACGGTGCCGCGCAGAACCAGCAGGCGCGGCTCGGTCATGTCGGCGATGGCGCAGCGGATGCCCTCCCGCCCGAGGCCCGAGCGCTTGACGCCGCCATAGGGCATGTTGTCGACGCGGAAACTCGGGATGTCGTTGACAACGACGCCGCCGACCTCGAGCACGTCCCATGCGCGCATGGCATGCGCAAGTTCGTTGGTGAACACGCCCGCCTGCAGGCCGTATTCCGAGGCGTTGACCCGCGCCAGCGCGTCGTCGAAGTCGTCGAACGGGGCCAGCACCGTCACCGGGCCGAATGCCTCCAGCGCATCGAGCTTCGCGCCGGCTGGCACGTCTTCCAGCACGCTGGCCTCGAGGCGGTTGCCCGTGCGGCCGCCGCCGCAGAGGAGCCGCGCGCCGGCCTGCACGGCTTCGGCGATCCAGGATTCGAGGCGGCGCGCCGCGTCCTCGTCGATGAGTGGGCCAAGGAAGGTGTCGCGCTGCTTCGGGTCGCCGGCGCGCAGGTTCTTCGTCGCGGCGACGAAGCGCTCGCGCAGTTCGCCGTACAGGCTCGCATGCGCGAGCACGCGCTGCACCTTGATGCAGCTCTGGCCGGACTGGTAATAAGCGCCGAAGACGAGCCGTTCGACCACGCGGTCGAGGCTGGCGCGCTGGTCGGCATCGACGAGGCAGGCGGCGTTGCCGCCGAGCTCCAGCACGACATTCTTGCGGCCCGCCCTGGCCTTCAGCTCCCAGCCGACCTGGCCGCCGGTGAAGGAAAGGAGCTTCAGGCGCTCGTCGGTGACGAACGGGTCGGCGTCGCCGACGCGGCAGGGCAGGATCGAGAACGCGCCGGCGGGAAGCGCCGCCCCGGCCAGCACCTCGCCAATGACCAGCGCCCCCACCGGCGTCTTCTCGGAGGGCTTGAGCACGAAGGGGCAGCCCGCGGCGATTGCCGGCGCCACCTTGTGCGCGACGAGGTTGAGCGGGAAGTTGAAGGGCGTGATGAAGGAGCAGGCGCCGAGCGGCACGCGCTGGACGAATCCGCGGTAGCCCTTCGCGCGCTCGGAGATCTCCAGGTTCGGCAGCGTCCCGTCGATGCGCACCGCTTCCTCGGCGGCGACGCGGAAGGTGTCGATCAGGCGCGTGACCTCGCCCTCGGCGTCGCGGATCGGCTTGCCGGCCTCGATGCACAGCGCCAGCGCGAGCTCGTCGAAGCGTTCGCGGAAGCGGGCGATGCACTGTTCCAGCACGGCCTGGCGCGCGTACGGCGGCAAGGCGCGCATCGCGGGTTCGGCCGCCTGCGCGGCGGCAATGGCCCGCTCGATGATGCCGGCATCGGCCAGCGCGACGCGGGTCGCGACCTCGCCCGAATACTTGTCGTGCACCTCCAGCAGGTCGCGGGTGTGCAGCGGCTGGTTGGCGAGGTAACAGGGATAGGTGGGCTGGAGCATGGCGGGCCGGGAGTCGGGATGGGGCAATGGCAAACCGGAAGGGAGGCGCTGCGCGGGCGAGGGCGTCAGGTCGCCTCCACCAGCGCGCCGAGTTCGCCGTCGGCGAGGCGGATGCGCAGCGCGTCACCCGGCGAGACCTCGCCTACCGCACGCACGATCCGGCCCGAGTCGCGGCGCCGCACGATGGCATAACCGCGCTCGAGGGTAGCCAGTGGGCTGACCGCGTGCAGCGTGCGCGCCAGTTCGCCGAGGTGGCGGCGGCGCAGGTCGAGGCCGTGGAGCGCGACGCCGCGCAGCCGTTCGCCCAGGTTGCAGGCGCGATCGGACCGTTGCAGCAGCCGCGGCAACGGATGCTGTGCAGCCAGCCGCGCGCGTGCCTGGCTTGTGCGCGCGACGCGCCGCTCGATCCCGCGGCGGGCAATGTCGGCAAGGCGGCGGCGCAGCGCGTCCAGCCG
>JAEZQS010000097.1 GCA_023412995.1 Pseudomonadota bacterium | reverse complement strand
CTGCTGATGTGCGTGGCCGAGGCGCTGCTGCGCATCCCCGACCGCGCCACCGCCGACAAGCTGATCCGCGACAAGCTCGGCGAGGCGGACTGGAAGAAGCACCTCGGCGGCAGCGAATCGCTGTTCGTCAATGCCTCGACCTGGGGCCTGATGCTGACCGGGCGCCTGGTGAACCTCGCCGAAGACACCCGCCGCGACTTCAGTGGTGCGCTGCGACGCCTGGCCGGGCGCGCCGGCGAACCGGTGATCCGCCTCGCGGTACGCCAGGCGATGCGCATCATGGGGCACCAGTTCGTCATGGGCCGCACCATCGAGGAAGCGCTCGACCGCGCCGGCGACAAGGCCAATGCGCGTTACCGGCATTCCTACGACATGCTGGGCGAGGCGGCCCTGACGGCCGCGGATGCCGCCCGCTACCGCCGCGCCTACCACGACGCGATCGCGGCGCTCGGCCGCCGCGGCCCGTGGGCCGACGTGCTCGATGCGCCGTCGATCTCGGTCAAGCTGTCGGCGCTGCACCCGCGCTACGAGGCGGCCAAGCGCGCGCGTGTGCAGGCCGAGCTGGTGCCGGTGCTGCTGGAGCTGGCGCAGGCGGCGATGCGCAACGGCATCGGCATGACGGTGGATGCCGAGGAAGCGGACCGGCTGGAGCTGTCCCTCGACGTGATCGGCGCGGTATTCGCCGACCCCTCGCTTGCCGGCTGGAACGGGTTCGGCCTCGCCGTGCAGGGTTACCAGAAACGCGCCCCGTTCGTGATCGACTGGCTCGCCGCGGCGGCTCGCGCGGCCGGCCGGCGCTGGTGCGTGCGCCTGGTGAAAGGCGCCTACTGGGATTCGGAAATCAAGCGCGCGCAGGAAGGCGGCCTTGCCGGCTACCCGGTGTACACGCGCAAGGCCAACACGGACGTGTCCTACCTTGCCTGTGCACGGCGCCTGTTCGCGGCCGGTGCCGACGCCATCTACCCGCAGTTCGCCACCCACAACGCACACACCATCGCGGCCGTGCACCACCTGGCGCAAGGACGGCCCTTCGAGTTCCAGCGCCTGCACGGCATGGGCGCGGACCTCTACGACGAAGTGGTGGGGCCGGACCACCTTGGCGTGCCCTGCCGCGTATACGCGCCGGTCGGCAGCCACGAGGACCTGTTGCCCTACCTCGTGCGACGGCTGCTGGAAAACGGCGCCAACACGTCCTTCGTCAACCGCGTGGTGGACGAGGACGTGGCGATCCGCGACCTGGTCGCCGATCCGGTGGAAACGGTGCGCGCGCAGGCCAGCCGGCCGCACCCGCGCATCCCGCTGCCGGTCGCCCTGTATGCCCCGCTACGGAAGAACTCGATGGGCGCGAATCTCGCCAACGACGACGAACTTAAGGCCCTGGCGGCCGCGATCAATGCGTCGCACGCGCCATGGAGCGCGGCCCCGCTGGTGCCGGGGGCGACCAGCAGCGAACCCGTGCGCGAGGTGACCAACCCCGCCGACCGCCGCCAGGTGATCGGCAGCAGCCGCAATGCCGACGCCGCCACCATCGGCAAGGCGCTCGACAACGCCGTCGCGGCGCAGCCGGGCTGGGACGCGCTGCCGGCGGCAAGCCGCGCGGCGATCCTCGAACATGCCGCGGACCTGCTCGAGCAGCGCCGCGGGGCCTTCATCGCGCTGTGCGTGCGCGAGGCCGGCAAGACCATCCCGGCGGCGCTGTCGGAAGTGCGCGAAGCGGCCGACATGTGCCGCTACTACGCGGCCATGGCACGCAGGCTGTTCGGGGAACCCGAGCGCCTGGCCGGCCCGACCGGCGAGTCGAACCAGCTGTTCCTGCGCGGCCGCGGCGTGTTCGTGTGCATCAGCCCGTGGAATTTCCCGCTCGCGATCTTCATGGGACAGGTCGCCGCCGGACTCGCCGCCGGCAACGCGGTGATTGCCAAGCCGGCCGACCAGACCACCCTCGTCGGCCATGCGGCGGTGAAGCTGCTGCACGAGGCCGGCGTGCCCGAACCGGTCCTGCAGTTCGTGCCGGCGAAGGGTTCCCTGCTCGGCAGCACCCTGCTGACGCGCGCGGAAATCGCCGGCGTCTGCTTCACCGGCTCCACCAGCACGGCATGGACGATCAACCGCACGCTGGCGGCGCGCAACGCGCCGATCGCCGCGCTCATCGCCGAGACCGGCGGGCAAAACGCGCTGATCGCCGACTCCTCGGCGTTGCCCGAGCAACTGGTCAAGGACGTGCTGGCCAGCGCCTTCGACTCGGCCGGCCAGCGCTGCTCGGCGGCGCGCGTCCTGTTCGTGCAGGAAGACATCGCCGACAAGGTCGTGACGATGCTGAAGGGCGCGATGGACGAGCTGGTCGTCGGCGACCCGGCACGGCTGTCCACCGATATCGGCCCGGTGATCGACGCTCCCTCCTGCGCCGCGCTCGGCGAGCACGCCGCGCGGATGGAACGCAAGGGTCGCCTGATCAGCCAGGTCGCACTGGCGCCCGGCACCGGACACGGCACCTACTTCGCGCCGCGCGCCTACGAGATCCCCTCGTTGTCGCTGCTCACCGAGGAGGTCTTCGGCCCGGCCCTGCACGTGGTGCGCTGGAAGGCGAGCGAACTCGACGCGGTGATCGACGCCATCAACGCCACCGGCTTCGGCCTCACCCTCGGCATCCACAGCCGCATCGACGACACCATCGCGCACATCACGCGGCGGGCGAAGGTCGGCAACTGCTACGTCAACCGCAACCAGATCGGCGCGGTCGTCGGCGTGCAGCCCTTCGGCGGCGAGAACCTGTCGGGCACGGGACCCAAGGCCGGCGGCCCGCATTACCTGCTGCGCTTCGCCACCGAACGCACGCTCACCATCAACACCACCGCCGCCGGCGGCAACGCCTCGCTGCTGACGCTGGGCGAGTAGACGCGCGCCCCGCGCGGGCCGCGACGCCCGCCGTGGCGGCTGTGCCCGCTTTCCGCAGGAGCGCTGCAAGCGCGACCTGGAACCGGCAATGACGACGCCACCAGCCGAAGGATTCGTCGCAGCCGCGGTGGCGCGGTCGCGGCTGCGC
>JAEZQS010000364.1 GCA_023412995.1 Pseudomonadota bacterium | reverse complement strand
GCACGGGGCGGGTGCCGGCCGTCTGCGCGTCAGAACGAGTAGCGCAGCGTCACCAGCAGCGACCAGCGCTGCGATGGTGCGAACGACTCGTTCACCGGCAGGCCGTCGGGCGAGTAGTGGCCGTCGTCGCCGATCTGGTCGTCGATGTCGTAGATGTAGCGGCCGGTTTCCGGATCCACGCCGGCGAAGTTGCCGAGGGTGCGGGTGAGCGGGAACGACGCGCGGTGTTCGACACCCCAGTCGCTGTTGAGCAGGTTGCCGAAGTTGAAGATGTCGAACCGCAGCTCGCCCTTGTTGCCTTCGAACAGGCCGGGGATCTCCTGGCGGAAGCTCAGGTCCACCTGGTTGACCCACGGTGCGCGCGCCTCGTTGCGCTTGAAGGCGCGGCCGCGGTAGTCGCGCAGGTAGTTGTCGCCGGCGATGTAGTCGATGAACTCCTGCTGCTGCGCCGCCGTCGAGTCGCCGGTGAACATGACGTCGTCGAGCGATCCCGGGACGTAGGCCAGGTCGCGGCTGATGGAGTCGCCGTTGGCGTCGTTGCCGAAGACCCAGCTGTAGGGCGCGCCGGAGTGCCCGTCGAAGAAGCCGCTGACCTGGGTGGCATAGTCGCCGAAGAACTTGTGGGTCCAGCTCAGCGAGGCGATCACGCGGCGCGGGATCGAATAGTTCGACGTCGCCACTTCCTCGTCGTTCGGGTTGAACACCGCCCGGTACTGGTAGTTCGAGTACGCCACGCTGGAAGTGCCCGGGTTGACCTCGGTCGCGCGGCTGAGGGTGAAACCGAGCATGCCCGACCAGGCGTCGTCGAAGGGCTTCTTCAGCGACAGCGTCAGCGTGTCGGCGCCGCCCTGCTTGGTGTTGGTGAGATAGGTCACCGAACCGAACGAGGGATTGGCGTTGTAGCGAGACGGGTTGTTGCTGCCGGGCGCGGCGCCCGGGTCTTTGGCGTAGCTGTAGCGCCCGTCCGGCAGCAGGCCGGTCGGCGCGCCGAGGTTGAGGTTCTGGTACATCATGGCGCGGTCGACGTCGAGGCGCTCGTACTCGGCGGTGCCGACCAGATCCCACCACGGCAGTTCGCGGTCGAAGCCCAGCGTGAACTTGGTGACCGTCGGCAGCTGGAACGAGGGATCGACCACGTCGACGTTCATGCTGGAGCGGCCGAGCCCGGGCGGCGTGATGGTGCCGCCCGGGATGTTCTGGCCGAACGGATCCGCGCTGAACAGCGGGTCGCCGTCCTCGCGGATGTGGTTCACGTCGTAGGTGGTGACCGCGACGCCGTTGTTGGAATACGGGTTGGCGATCCACACGCCGGGCGTGTTGGAGATGAACTGTCCGATGCCGCCGCGCAGCTGCGTCATGCGCTCGCTGTCGAAGGCGTAGTTGAAGGACAGGCGCGGCTGCAGCACATCGTTGCCGTCGATGGTGCTGGCATTGGTGACACCGTAGCCACCGAACGCCGCTGCGGGGTTGCCGGCGTCGCGACGAAGGCCGCACGGACCGAGGTCGCCTTCCCTGCCCGGGGCCGCGGCGAAGCACGGGTTGAAGGTCGGCTGCGGGCTGACGCCGGGGATGTCCCAGCGCAGGCCGAACTGCAGCGACAGGCGGTCGGTGGCCTGCCAGTTGTCCTGCACGAACAGGCCGCGCTGCTCGAGTTCGAAGCCAGCCGCGACGTTGCCGAGGGTGTAGCCCGGAGCCGGCTGGGCGAGGCGGTAGCGGCGGTAGGTGCCGCTGGCGAAGTCCTCGATCGAGTTGAATTCGTAGACACCGTTGTAGCGCTGCAGGAACAGGTTGTAGTAGTCGTCCTTCTGGTAGTCCAGGCCCGCCTTGACGGTGTGCTCGCCGAGGAACCAGTTGCCGGCGAAGTAGCCGTTCCAGGTCTTCACCGCGAGCGCGTTCGCCTGGGTGGAATACTCGGTGCCGAGGACGACCGAGGTACCCGAATCCTCGCCGGTGGTGCGCACGGTGATCTCGGGTGCGTACTGGCCGCTGAGCGGGCCGCGCACCTGGTCGAAGTGGTTGTAGCCGACCGACGCCTCGGTCGAGAAGATGTCGGTCCAGTCGTCGTAGAGGCTCAGTGCGTAGCTGGTGTTGGCCTTGTCGAAGACGTACCAGTTGCTGGAAAGGTTGAGGCGGGTCGAATTGCCCACCACCACCACCGGCTGCGTCTCCTCGGTGCGGCTGGCGCGCAGGCTCGCGCGGTGCGAATCGTTGATGTTCCAGTCGATCTTGGCGAGGCCGCGCTTGCTCTCCAGGTCCACGTTGGAACCCTGGATGCCGCCGGCATCGATGCCGTAGCCGTTGGCGATGGCGATGATCTCGTCCACCTGGGCCTGGGTCAGGCCGCGCACTTCATTGGTCGCCCCCGAGCCTTCCGGGCCCCACACGGAACCGGGCGCCTTCTGCTCGCTCTTTTCCAGCGAGAGGAAGAAGAACAGCGTGTCCTTGACGATCGGTCCGCCAAGGGTGGCGCCGCCGGTCCACTTGCTTTCGTAGCCGGTCCATTCTTCGCCCTGCTCGCCTTCGCCGACCATGCTGTCGACGTCCTGGAACGCGTAATAGGCCGAACCGTGGAACTCGTTGGTGCCGCTCTTGGTGACCGCGTTCACCGAGGCGCCGACGCCGCGGCGCTGGGTGACGTCGTAGTTGGCGGTCGAGATGTTGTATTCCTCGATCGCGTCGGGCGAGATCGGGCTGCCGAGCGTCGGCAGGCCGTTGTCGTTGAGGCCGAACGGGTCGCCCGCGTTGATCGTGTCGACGGTGATGGTGTTGTAGCGGAAGTTCTGGCCCATCGCCGAGAACGCGCCGCGGTCGCGGTCGGTGACGACGATGCGGGGATCGGCCCGCACGACGTTCTGGATCGAACGGTCCGGCTGCGGCATGGCCACGAGGTCGCGCTGCGAGAGGTTGGTGCCGATGCCCTTGTTGTCGGGCTGGAAGATCGCGCCGGGCGCGGCGGCGGTCACCGTCAACCCTTCCAGCAGGGTGGTGTCACCCGCTTCCATGACCAGGTTGAGCGTGCTTTCCTCGGCCAGCTTCAGGTACACGTCCTGCTGCTCGGCGCTCTCGCCGTGGTCGCCCGAGGCCTTGATGTCGAACGGACCGCCCACGCGCAGGCCCTGCGCGCTGTAGCGGCCGCTGGCATCGGTCACCACGGTGCGCGAGGTGCCCGAGGGCATGTGCACGATCTCGACCGTCGCACCCGCCACCGGCTGGCCGCTGGCATCGAGGATGCGCCCGCTCAGCGAGGAGGACGTGTTCTGCGCATGCACGGCCGAAACCGCAAGAAAGGATCCAATCACCCACGGCAGCAGCCGCATGCGGAAATGCTTGTTCATCGTCGGTCCTGTGGTCGGGACGGTGGCGGGAAAACGCCCGCTGCATCACGCGCCATGCGACGCGGAAGGCCAAGCGGGCTGCCGGAGGGGAGAGCCCCCATCCATTAACCGCAGTTTAACATCGTTCCATGACAGGTTCGTGATGGCCGCGGCATTGCGCCGCAACCCCTTCCGGGACTTGTCGCCGGGCTCCGCGCAATCCCGGCATCGGCTGCCATCGACTAGCGCATCCCGGCCAGGTGCACGTAGGCCACCACCCCGTCGAGGAACATCTGCACCGAGAGCGCCACCAGCAGCATGCCCATCAGGCGCTCGACCGCGGTCAGGACGCTGGCGCCGAGGTAGCGGTAGAGGTAGGTCGAGGACATCAGGATGGCCGCGGTGGCGAACCACGCGGCAAAGAGGGCAAGGCTCCATTCCACCGTACGGCCGGGCTCGCTGTTGGCGAGCAGCATGACGGCCGCCATGGTGGAGGGACCCGCCACCGCCGGGATCGCCAGCGGCACGATGAAGGGCTCCCCTTCGGCGTCGCCGAAGATGCCGCGTCCCGGCGGGAAGATCATCCGCACGCCAATGATGAAGAGCACGATGCCGCCCGCGATGCTGACCGACTCCTGCTTGAGCTGGAGCAGCAGCAGCAGGTAGCGCCCACCGAAGAGGAAGCCGAACAGCACCACCAGCGCGATCAGCAGCTCGCGCACCAGCACCAGCCGGCGCCGCTCGGGGCGCACGTTGCGGAGGATGCTGAGGAACAGCGGGATGTTGCCGAGCGGATCCATGATGAGGAACAGCAGGATTCCCGCCGACAGCGTGCTCATCGTGTGTTCCATCGTTGCTCCCTTCCGCGGCAGCGCCGCGGCGTCAACCCGGCCTGAGGTCCAGTATGGTCCCGCGCAGGCCGGCGGGGTCGCCCGCCAGCAGCGACGCGATCGCGGCCCCTGCGGGCGCGGGTTCCGGGTGCTCCAGGGTGTCCTCGCCGAAGTAGGCGGCGCGCCGCAGCGCGGTGCGCATCGGCCCGGGCAGCACCGCATGGGTGCGCACGCGCGTGCCTTCGGTTTCCTCGTGCACGATCGAGGCAAGCCCCTGCAGCGCAAACTTGGCGACGCCGTAGCCGCCCCAGAAGGCGTTGCCGACGCGCGCGGGATCGTCCAGCACGAACACGATGGCCGCATCGGGCGCCTCGCGCAGCAGCGGCAGGCAGGCGCGCGTCAGCAGGAACGGCGCCGTCAGGTTGACCTGCAGGTTGCGCGCCCATTCCTCCGGCGCCTGCTGTTCGAAGGGTTGCAGGGTGTCGAAGTGCGCCGCGGCATGCACGAGGCCATCGAGGCGCCCGAGCTGGTGCCGGATCGCGGCGGCGGCGTCCTCGTGGTCCTTCGCGGTTGCCCCGGCAAGGTCCATCGGGTAGATCGCGGGCTGTGGCGCGCCGCCCGCCTCGATTTCATCGTGCAGGGATTCGAGTGCGCGCACCTTGCGCCCGAGCAGCACGACGGTGGCGCCCGCCGCCGCGGCGGCGAGCGCACAGGCGCGGCCAAGCCCGCCGGTGGCGCCGGTCACCAGCACGACCCGCTCGCGCAGCGAATCGGCAGCGGCTGCCATCGGGCCCACCGCCGGGCGCATGCAGTCCAGCATTGGCTCAGTCCTTCCGGACGTCCTGCACCAGGCGCTGCAGCTCGCCCGATTCGTACAGGTCGAGCGTGATGTCGCAACCGCCGATCAGTTCGCCGTGGATGAACAGCTGCGGGAAGGTCGGCCAGTTGGAATAGCGCGGCAGGCTGGCACGGATCTCCGGGTCTTCCAGCACGTTGACGGCATGGAATTCGGCCCCCGCGGCCTTGAGCGCCTGCGAGGTACGGCTCGAAAACCCGCACATCGGGAACTGCGGCGTGCCCTTCATGAAAAGCACGATCGGGTGGGAATCGAGGGTATCCCGGATGCGTTCGATGATGTCCATTGCCCTGCTGGTTCGATGGGTGGTGCGGGTGGGTGCGCCAGGCGGCTGGCGGCGGGCGCACATGGTAGCAGCGGCGTGCGGTTGATTTGGCCGTCGCCGGGTGCCTAGACTGGGGGTCCCCACCCGCCCGCACGGAGAGTCTTATGGCGATCGAGCTTCCCCCGCTTCCCTGGGCGCGCGACGCGCTCGCCCCGCACATCTCGGCGGAGACCATCGACTACCACTACGGCAAGCACCACCAGGCCTACGTCACCAACCTCAACAAGCAGATCGCCGGCACCGAGTTCGAGGACCTGCCGCTGGAGGAGATCATCCGCAAGTCGTCGGGGGGGATCTTCAACAACGCCGCCCAGGTGTGGAACCACACCTTCTACTGGAACTGCCTCTCACCGAGCGGCGGCGGCGAACCCGGCGGGCGCCTGGCCGATGCGATCAACCGCGCCTTCGGCGGCTTCGCCCAGTTCAAGGAAGAGTTCTCCAAGACCTGCGTCACCACGTTCGGCTCCGGCTGGGGCTGGCTGGTGCAGCGCCCCGATGGCAGCCTGGCGCTCGCGAGCACCTCCAACGCGGTCAACCCGCTGACCGGCACCGACCGCCCGCTGCTGACCTGCGACGTGTGGGAGCACGCCTACTACATCGATTACCGCAACGCGCGCCCTCAGTACGTCGAGGCCTTCTGGAACCTGGTCAACTGGCCGTTCGTCGCCGAGCAGATGACCTGACGCGGACGCGCCGCCGCCCGGGAGCGCCCGCCGCGAAGCGGGGGCTGGC
>JAEZQS010000358.1 GCA_023412995.1 Pseudomonadota bacterium | reverse complement strand
CGGCTGGCCGATGCCGGCGCCCTCGCCAGCCTCAGCGGCAACCGCTACCGCGCCCGCTGGGACAGCGCCGGCGCGGAATTGCCGACGCCGGTACTGGACGGCGCCACGCTGCGCGAGGGGCCGGTGGCGTTGCGCACGCCCTCCCTGCGCGAGGACGTGATGACCGACTACCACGCCACCGGCCTGTCGCTGTCCGCGCACCCGCTGTCGCTGGTGCGCAGCGAACTCGCGCGCCGCCGCGTCCGGCCCGCATCCGCCACGCTCGACGCCGCCCACCGTGGCCGCTTCCTGCGCTGCGCCGGCCTCGTCACGGTGCGCCAGCATCCCGGCACTGCCAAGGGCGTCACCTTCGTCACGTTGGAGGACGAAACAGGCATCGTCAACGTCGTGGTCTGGCGCGACCTAGCCGTGCGCCAGCACCGCGTGCTGCTCGAATCGCGCGTGATGGCTGTCGATGGCGTGCTCGAATCCAGCGACGGCGTCACCCACCTCATTGCCCGCCGCCTGCACGATTTCAGCGCCCTGCTGCCGGAACTCGGGTTCGCCTCGCGTGATTTCCATTGAGGAGCGGGGATGCGCGCAGTGGGACACCGCGAGGTCCGGCACCGTTCGGCCGTGGTCACCCGCTGTACGGGAACGGACACCGTGGCACGCCGGTGCCTGCGAAAGCGCAGGAAAACCCGGGTTTTCGCCGCTGCCGGCGCATGGCACGCTCCCTGCACCGATGCCGCGCATGGACATCGCACGCCCCGAACTCAGGCAACGCAAGCGCCGCCGGCAGATGATGATCGGCGCGGGCGTCCTCCTCCTCGTCGCCGCCGCCGGCGCCGGACTGGCCGCGCTCGGCCCGGCGGTGCCGACGGTCGAGCGCTCCTCGCTGCTGGTCGGCACGGTCAAGCGCGGTGAACTGCTGCGCGAGGTACGCGGACCCGGCACGCTGGTGCCGAAGGAGATCCGCTGGATCGCCGCCGACACCGCTGCACGCGTCGAGCAGATCCTGGTCCGCCCCGGCGCCCAGGTTGAACCCGACACCATCATCCTGGAACTCGGCAACCCGGAACTGCAGGGCGACCTGCTGGCCGCCACCGCGGAAGTCACGGCCGCCGGTTCCGACCTGGCCGCCAAACGCACCGAACTCCAGTCGCGCCTGCTCGACCACCAGGCCGCCGAGGCCCAGGCGCGAGCCGATTACGAATCGGCACGCATGCAGGCCGAGTCGGAAAAGTCCGTGGCCGAGAAAGGCATCATTCCCGCCGTGCAGTACCGGCGCAGCCTGATCGAACTCGAGCAGCTGCACTATCGCGTCGACATCGAAGGCCAGCGCGTCGCCGAGTTCCGCCGCAACATCGCCGCGCAGCTCGCCGCGGCCGAGGCACGCCTGGAACAACTGGCCGCGACGCGCGACCTGCGCCAGCGCCAGGTCGAGCGCCTGCACGTGCGCGCCGGCATTGCCGGCGTGCTGCAGCAGGTGCCGGTCGAAGCCGGCCAGCAGGTCGCCGCTGGCAGCAACCTCGCGCGCGTCGCGCGGCCCGGCGAGCTGATGGCGGAACTGCGCATCGCCGAAACCCAGGCCAAGGACGTCGCCCTCGGCCAGGCCGTGCGGGTGGACACGCGCAACGGCATCGTCGACGGCCGCGTGTTGCGCGTGGATCCGGCCGTGCAGAACGGCAGCGTGCAGGTCGACGTCGAACTCCAGGGCACCCTGCCCCCCGGCGCGCGCCCGGACCTCTCGGTCGATGGCACGATCGAGATCGAACGCCTGCCGGACGTGCTTTACGTCGGGCGACCCGCGTTCGGCGAACCCGGATCGGACGTGCGCCTGTTCCGCCTGGATCCGGCCAGCGGCATCGCCACACGTGTACCCGTCCGGCTCGGCAAGAGCTCGGTCAACCTGGTCGAGGTCCTCGACGGGCTCAAGGCCGGCGACCAGGTGGTACTGAGCGACACCAGCGCCTGGGACCAGCACGACCGCATCCGGCTCGACTGACGCGCAGCCTATCCGCCATCCATACCGAACGATCGCAAGCGATCGCCCACTGCAGCAGGGGACCAGACACCATGGGCAACGACAACCTCATCCACCTCGACGGCATCAAGAAGGTGTTCCTGACCGACGAGGTGGAGACGCACGCCCTCGCCGGCGTGCACTTCGACATCGCGCAGGGCGAATACGTCTCCATCTCGGGACCGTCCGGCTGCGGAAAGTCGACCCTGCTGGCGATCCTCGGCCTGCTCGACACGCCGAGCGAGGGCACCTACACGCTCAACGGCCGCGAAGTTGCCGCGATCGGCGCCTCCGAGCGCGCGCTGATCCGCAACCAGGAAATCGGCTTCGTGTTCCAGGCCTTCAACCTGATCGGCGACCTCACCGTGTTCGAGAACGTCGAGTTGCCGCTCACCTACCGCGCCGGCGTCGGCAAGGCCGAGCGGCGCGAACGGACGGTTGCGGCCCTCGAGCGCGTCGGCATGGCGCATCGCGTGAAGCACTACCCGGCGCAGCTCTCCGGCGGCCAGCAGCAGCGCGTCGCCGTGGCGCGCGCGCTGGTGGGTGCGCCCTCGATCCTGCTCGCCGACGAACCGACCGGCAACCTCGACTCGAAGAACGGCGAGGCCGTCATGGCCCTGCTGGACGAACTGCATCGGGCCGGTTCGACCATCTGCATGGTGACGCACGATCCGCGTTACGCGGATTTCGCGCAGCGGCGCATCTTCATGTTCGACGGCCGCATCGTCGACGAGGAAACCATGCACCGGCTGCGCCACGAGGAAGACCAGCGGCTGGTCCGGCCCGCGCGGGTTGGCGCCTGAAGAACGACCCCGCGAAACCCATCTCCGGACCCGCCGCCACCTCCGGGAGCTCCGCCATGTTCTCCGCCTCGATCCCACCATTCCGCCACGCCGTCCGGAGGCGGTCCCGACCCTCGCCATCCGGCGCCGCCGCGGAACCCGGCCGCACACCAATCCGCGAGGGGCGGTCATGAGCCTGCAGCAGGACTTCCGTTTCGCCGTGCGCAGCCTGCGTGCGCGGCCCGGCACCGCCCTGTTCGCGACGCTGACGCTGGCGCTTGGGCTGGGCGCGTCCATCGCGATCTGCGCGGTGATCGACGCGGTGCTGCTGCGCGACCTGCCCTACCCGCAACCCGACCGCATCGTCGAGATCCGCGAGCGCGGCGCCGACGGCCACCGCATGCCGATGGCCTGGCCCAACTATGCCGACCTGACGGCAAACGTCGAGGCGTTCGAGGCGAGCGGCTACCACATGGCCTTCGAAGGCCCGGTCGTCGCCGGCACGTCGATGGTGCGCGCGACCAGCGCGATCGCCGGCGGCGACTTCTTCCGCGTGTTCGGCGTGGCACCGCAGCTCGGCCGCACGTTCGCTGCCGGCGAGCGCGAACACGTCGCGGTCATCGGCGACGGCCTCTGGCGCGGCCTGCTGCACGCGCGTCCCGACGTGCTCGGCCAGACGGTCGAAGTCGGTGGCGAACGCTGGACCATCATCGGCGTGATGCCGCCGGGCTTCGCCTTTCCGCAGGGTGCGGCGGCGTGGACGCCGATGCTCGACGCGTTCGGGCCTTCGCGCACGGCGCACAACCTCGAGGCGGTGGCCAGGTTGCGCGATGCCGCGGGTCTTCCGCGCGCACGGCTCGCCGCGGACACCCTGGCCGCGCGCCTGCAGCGCCAGTTCGGCGACGACATCGACGCGCAGGCATTCGACCTGACGCCGCTCGCCGACGCCGTCGCGGCGCCGGTGCGCAGCGCGTTGCTGCTGCTCGCGGCCGGCACGGCATTCCTGCTGCTCATCGCGGTCACCAACACGACCAACCTGCTGCTCTCGCTGAACGGCGCGCGCGCGCGCGAATTCGCCGTGCGCACGGCGCTCGGTGCCAGCGGCGCGCGCCTGGCTCGCCAGGTCTTCGCCGAGAGCCTGCTCATTGCCAGCTCGGCCTGTGCCATCGGCATCGCCGGCGCGGCGTTTGCGCTCCGCCTGCTGGTGCGCGGCGGCGGCGCCGGGCTGCCGAGGCTGGACGAGATCGGCCTTGGAGGCGGCGTGGTAGGCGCGGGCGTGATCGCCGCGACCGTGGTGGCGCTGGTGACCACCGCGATGGTGCTGTGGAGCCAGCGCAGGCGCACGCCGATCGCCGAGTTGCGCGAAAGCGGCCGCGGCCAGTCGCCGGGACGCTCGCACCTTCGCCTGCGCATGCTGCTGCTGGTGGGGCAGACCGCCCTCACGACCGTGCTGCTGGTCGGGGCCGGGCTGCTCGGGCGCAGCTTCCTCGCCCTGCTCGCGGTCGATCCGGGGTTCGATGCGACCCATGCCGTGGCCGTCGAGCTGTCGCGGCCGTGGACGAAGGACCCTGCCGCCGCCGCGGCGAATGCGCGCCGCTACGACGAACTCATGCGCGCCTTCGCCGCGCTGCCCGGTGTCGCCGCGGTGGGCGGGGTCAATGCCTTGCCGCTCAGCGCCGACGGTGCCAACGGTGGCTTCTGGGACGGCAGCGTCAGCGATCCCGTCGCGACGTCCACGCCAACGCGGGGCTATGCGGAGTTCCGGGTCGCCAGTGCGGGTTATTTCAAGGCGGCGGGCATCCGCCTGCTGGGCGGGCGACCGTTCGACGGACGCGACCGCCCCGACGGCACCCATGTCGCGGTCATCAGCGCCGCCGCCGCGCATGCCGCGTTCGGCGATGCGGACCCGATCGGTCGCCGCATCCAGTACGGCAACATGGACGGCGACCTGCGCCCGCTGACGATCGTCGGCGTGGTCGGCGACGTCCACGAACGGCGCCTGGATCGCATGCCCATGGGCACCGTTTACGTCAACCTCGACCAGCGTCCGCTCGCCGCGTCCGGCTTCGCCATCGTGGTGCGGTCGGACCTGCCGCTCGCCTCGCTCGCAGGCGGACTGGTCGACGCGCTGCAGCGGCTGGCGGCCGATGTGCCGTACCGCCTCGTCCCGCTCGCGGATCTGCGCGCGGCGGCCCTGTCGGAGCGGCGCTTCAGCCTTTCCCTGCTCGGCGCGTTCGCCGGCATGGCCTTCGCGCTGGCGATCGGTGGCCTGTACGGCCTGATGGCGTTCGCGGTGGGGCAACGCGAGCACGAGTTCGCGCTGCGCCAGGCGCTCGGTGCATCGCGCGGGCGCATCGCGCTGCTCGTGATGCGCAAAGGCGCCGCCATCGGGGCACTCGGCGTCACGATCGGCTGCATCGCCTCGCTCGCGCTGGCGCGTGCGCTCGGCAGCGTGCTGTATGGCATACCCGCGCACGATCTGCCGACCCTCGCCGGCGTGGCCGCCCTGCTGCTCGCGACCGTACTGGTGGCCTGCCTCGTGCCCGCGCGCCGCGCCTGCGCGACGGCGCCGCGCGATGCGCTGGCATGACAGGACGCATCCATCCCGCGCGAGCGCGCATTGCAAGGCGGAACCCGACCCGATGATCCATGACCTGCGTTTCGCCCTGCGGGCCCTCGCGCGCACCCCGGTGTTCACGGGCGTGTCGGTCCTCATGCTTGCAATGGGAATCGGCCTCGCGATCTTCATGTTCGGGGCGATCAACATCTACGGCCTCAAGCCGCTGCCCTTTCCCGATGCCGCCCGACTGGTGCATCTCGAATACACCGACCGGCAATCGCGCCAGAGCAGCCACTCGATGCCGCTGCTCGACTGGCTCGACCTGCGCGGGCGGCAGCACTCGCTGGAATCGCTGGCCGGCTACTCGGTGGGCACGATGAACCTGGGTGGCCTGGACGGGCCGCCCGAGCGACTTTCCGGCGCCTGGATCAGCAGCGATGCGTTCGCGACGCTGGGCGTGCGGCCACAGCTCGGCCGCGCCTTCTCAGGCGCCGACAGCGCGCCCGGTGCCACACCGGTCGCCCTGATCGGGGCGCGCCTGTGGGAGCTGCGCTTCCAGGCCGATCCAGCCGTCGTCGGGCGCAGCGTGCGCATCAACGGCACGCCGACGACCATCATCGGGGTGATGCCGGAGCCCTTCGCGTTTCCGGTCACCGAATCGGTGTGGCTGCCGTTGTCGGGCGACCGCGCCTTTGCCGCGACGCCGGCTGCGCCGGCGGTCGAAGCGTTCGGCCGACTGCAGCCCGGCACGTCCATCGCGCAGGCGCGCGGCGAATTCGACGGCCTCATTGCCGCGCTCGCCACCGCACGCGGCCAGCCCTCGAGTGGCGATGGCGCCCTCATGGTGCCGTTCGCCGACCAGTTCATCCTGCCGCAGATCCGCGCGGCCAACCGGGCCATGTTCGTCGCCGTGCTGCTGGTGCTCCTGATCGCCTGCGCGAACGTCGCCAGCCTGGTGCTGGCGCGCTTCGCGGCGCGGGCGCGTGAACTCGCGGTGCGGTCGGCGCTGGGCGCGGGTCGCCGTCGCCTGGTCGCGCAGGTCCTGGCGGAAACCTTCACCATTGCCGCACTGGCGACCGCGCTCGGCTGGCTCGGGGCAGACGTCTCTGCCCGCCTCATACAACACGTCATGGCGCAGACGCCGGCGCAGCTGCCGTACTGGGTCGATCCTTCGACCGACCACCGGGACGTCCTGTTCGCCGCGACCATCGCGCTGGTCGCCGCGCTGGCAGCGGGCCTCGTGCCGGCCTTGCGCGCTGGCCGCGTGGACGTGCAGTCGGTGCTGCGGCAGGGCGGGGGCATCGGCGAACGCGGTCGGCTCGGGCGCGTGCTGGTCGCAGGCGAAGTCGCCTTGTGCATGGTCCTGCTGGTCGGCGCCGGCGTGGCGATCCGCAGTTCGATCGATGCGCAGCGGGCGCCGCTCGGCATCGCGACCGATGGCGTGCTGACGGGACGCATCGGCCTGTTCGCCTCGCACTATCCGGACGCCGCCGCACGCGAACGCTTCGTCGACGCCCTGCAACCCCGCCTCGCGTCGCTGCCGGGCGTGCACGACGCGGCGTTCGCGAGCACGCTGCCGCTGATGGGTTACGAGCGCCAGGAGTACGCCCGTCCGGGCGACTCCACCGACCGCGACGCGCCCCTGCGGCGCGCCTGGTCGTCGAGCGTCAGCGACGGTTTCTTCGATGTGTTCGGCATCCGGTTGCGCGAAGGCCGCCTGTTCGACGCGCGGGACCGCGCCGGCAGCGTACCGGTGGCCGTGGTCAGCGCCAGCCTGGCCGAGGCGGCCTGGCCGGGCCGAAGCGCGATCGGCGAGCGCCTGCGGCTGTCGCCGCGGGACGGGACAGGCGGATGGCTGCAGGTCGTGGGAGTCGTCGCGGACAGCGTCCAGGCCGATTACCTGCTGAACAGCGCGACCTCTCCCGCCCATCATGGTGACGGCAACGTATTCCGCCCGCTGTCGCAGGACCCGCCCGCCTTCGTCAGTTTCGCCTTGCGTGCGGACGGTGACGTTGCGGCCCTTGGCGAGGACATCCGCGAAGCGGTGCGGGCTGTGGATGCCGATCTCCCCGTCTACTGGCTGCGGCCGATGTCGGAGTGGCGCGACCGCCTCCTGTGGGGCAGCGACATCCTGGCCATGCTGTTCGGCGTGTTCGCCGGCTTCGCGCTGCTGCTCGCGGCTGCCGGGATCTACGCGGTACTCGCTTTCGACGTCGCGCAGCGCACGCGCGAGATCGGCGTGCGCCGCGCGCTCGGCGCCGATGCCGGTGGCGTCCTCGCCCTGGTCCTGCGCCGCGGCGCGCGCCAGGTCGTGGCCGGCCTGGCGATCGGGATTCCGCTCGCCTTCGTGTTCTCGCGCGCCCTCGCCAGCCTCGTCATGCCGGGTGCGGATTCCGATCCGCGTGTCTACGCGGTCGTGACCGGCGTGCTCGCGGTCATCGTGGTCGCTGCCACCCTGATCCCGGCACGGCGCGCGCTGCGTGTCGATCCGCTGCTGGCGTTGCGCGATGAGTGACCCGGGCGCGCGTGCCATGGTGGCAGCACCCGGATGCCGGGTCGGCGGGCGATGCACCCGCGCCGGATGCGCCGGCCGCAAGGGCGGCATGGTGGATCCGTCACCCGCCGGCGCGTGCGCACCCTCCTCCGGAGCCGTTCCATGAGCCTTGTCGAAGCGAGGTACACGCTGCGCCGGCTGGCGCGCAGCCCCGGTTTCGTGGCGACCGCCGTCCTGCTGCTGGGACTCGCCTTCGGCGCGTTCGCCTGCGTGGTGAGCGTCGTCTACGGCCTGCTGTACAAGCCGCTGCCCTATGCGCAGTCCGAACGCCTGGTCTCGGTCCAGTCGCGCGTGCTCGGCATTCCGTTCGACGTCGGCTTGTCGGTGCCGCTGCGCGACGAAGTCGCCCGCCATGCCGCAACGCTCGACGGGCTGGCTGCCTATCGCCCTGCCGAGCTGGCGCTGCGCGACGACGCCGGCCGCCGCCTGGGCTCGCTGCCGGCCGCGCGCGTGGAACCGGCGCTGTTCCGGCTGCTGGGTACCAAGCCCGCGCTGGGACGGCTGTTCGCGTCCGAGGACGTCGCGCCAGGCGCCGCGCGCGACGCCGTCATTTCATGGGACGAGTGGCAGGAGCGCCACGCCGGTTCGCCCGACGTGATCGGCCAGTCCGTACGCCTTGGCGAGCAGGACTACCGCGTGGTCGGCGTCCTGCCGCAGGGGTTCGTGTTTCCCACCAGCCAGACGCGCCTGTGGTTGCCGCTGGCGTTCAGCGAGTCGGAGCGCGCACGATCGCGCGCCGGTAATTTCGACGGCATGCTGGTGGTCGCACGCCTGCGCGAAGGCTTCCGTCCGGCGGCGGCGGCGGCCGAAATCGCGGCCATCGCGAAGTCGATCCCCGAGCTCGACAGCGCCTTCGGAACGAGCTTCCAGGTGCGGGTCGAGCCGCTGCGCTCGCTGTGGGTGGGGGAGCGGCGGTCGCCGCTCCTGCTGATGCTGCTGGCCGTCGGCATGGTCTGGCTGATCACCGCAGCGAACGTCGCCAACCTCGTGCTGGCGCGGGCACTGGCGCGCCGGCACGAAACGGCGCTGGTGACCGCGCTCGGCGCCGCGCCGTGGCGCCGCGCCCGCTCGGCCGTCCTCGAGGCGATGGCCCTGTGCGGCGGCGGCGTGCTGGCCGGTTGCCTGCTGCTGCCGGGTGGCCTCGCGCTGCTCGGACGTTTCGACCTGCTGCCGACGGGCACGCCGCAGGCGATCGGCATGGACGCACCGACGTTCGCGGTACTCGCGGCGCTCGCGGCGTTGCTGTGCCTCCTCCTCGCCATGGCGCACCTGTCGGTGCAGCATGGCGACCTGCAAGGCATGCTCCGCGGCACCGGCTCGCGCCAGACCGGGGGTGGCATCGCGCACGGCGTGCGCCGGGTGCTGGTGGTGGCGCAGGTCGCATTGACCGTTGCCCTGCTGTTCGGCATCGGCCTGCTGCTGCGCAGCTCGAACAACCTGCTGGCGGAGGGCACGGGCTTCGCGCGCGAGCGCCTGCTGTACGTGGGCCTCGACGACCTCGTCCCGCCCGACGCGACGGCGGAACGACGCGCCGCCCGCCTGCGCGATCTCGTCGAAGGCGCCCGCAGGCTGCCGGGCGCAGCCGCCGCGGGTCTCGGCAGCATGGTGCCGTTCGGCACCAGCGTCAGCACCACCAGCTTCACGCCGCCTGGGCAGGAGGGTGCCCGCGACGAGCCGGTCGCCTACGACCAGAAGATCGACGCCGGCTACTTCGCCGCGCTCGACGTGCCGTTGCTGCGCGGCCGCGCCTTCAGTGCCGATGAAGTGCGCGCGCGCGCCCCCGTGGCCATCGTCGACGAACTGTTCGTGCGGCGCCACCTCGGCGCAGGAGATCCGCTCGGCCGGCATTTCCGGGTCGGTACCGGAGCCGACACGCCCGACCGCGACGTCACCGTCATCGGCGTCGTGCCGACCCTCAAGCAGCGCTCGCTGGACGAAGCCCCGGAGCGCGTCTCGATCTACCAGGCCGACCCGGCACCGCCGCACGCTGCCCTGGTGCTGCGCACGACCGTCGATGCGTCGGCGATGGTCGCGTCCGTCAGGAAGCTGGGGGAATCCATCGCACCGCAGGACGAGATCGGCCCCATCGTCACCATGGACGAGCGCATCGCCGACACGCTGCGCGACCGCTCGCGACTCACCGCGTTGCTCGGCCTGCTCGGCGCCACCGCGGTGCTGCTGGCGGCGGTGGGGCTGTATGCCGTGCTCGCCTATGCCGTGCGGCTGCGCGTACCCGAATTCGGCGTCCGCATGGCCCTCGGCGCGCGCGCGTCGCACCTGCTGCGCCACGTGCTCGTCCAGGGCCTTGCGCTCGTCGGCATCGGGCTGGCACTCGGCCTGCCGCTGGCGTGGGGCTTCGCACGGCTGCTTTCGGCCCGGTTGTACCGCGTCGGCGCATTCGACCTGCCCACGCTGGCGGCGGTGGTGGCGGCGCTCGCCGCCGTCGGCATGGCGGCCTGCTGGTGGCCGGCCCGGCGCGCCGCGCGCACCGATCCGCTCGTCGCGCTGCGCAATGAATAGGCCCCGGCGAGGCGACGCGCGACCTGCGCGCGCCGCCGCAGGAAAGATCCCGCGAACCCGCTGGATGCACCGGACCGCCGCATGATCCCTCTGGAAAACATCGAACGATCCTACCCTCTCGCCGGCGGGCGCTCCGGCTGCTCGCACCCGGACCCCGTTTGCGGCAAAGTCTGCCGGCTCCGACGGGAAACCATGCGATGACCATTCCACTCCGCTGTCGCTGCGGCCAGGTCCAGGGCGAAATCGGCACCGACCACACCTACGTGCGCGCCACCTGCTACTGCAAGGATTGCCGCGCCTACGCCCGATGGCTCGGCACGCCCGGCCTGCTGGATGACGCCGGAGGCGTGGACATCGTGGCCATGGCACCTTCGCAGGTGCGCTTCACCGCAGGCGAGGCGCAGGTCGCGTGCATGTCCCTCAGCGAGCGCGGCACCTGCCGCTGGTACGCCGCCTGCTGCCGTACGCCGCTCGGCAACACGCCGCGCAGCCCCGCCGTGCACTATGTCGGCCTTTCCACCGCGTGCATGGAACGCGCACGTGGCGCAGTGGACGCGGCGTTCGGGCCAGCGGGACGCTGCGTGATCAACACGGAATCGGCGACTGCACCGGTGCGCAGGACGCCGCTGGCTTACCTGCGCGGCGGGGCACGCATCGTGGCCGGCATCCTCGGCGCGAAGGTGCGCCGCCGCCGCGACTCTCCCTTTTTCGACGCAACCGGCCAGCCCATCCGCGCGGTGCACGTCGCGCATCCACGCACGACCGGCCCGTCGCCGTGAACCCGCCAAGCCGATGAATCCGACCATCCTCATCGCCGACGACCAGCGCGACATCCGCGAGGCATTGCGGCTGCTGCTGAAGGCCGAAGGCGTGGGCTGCATCGTGGCGGACGGCCCGGCGGCAGCCATCGAGGCCGTGCGCCGGCAGCGCCTCGACGCGGCACTCATCGACCTCAACTACACGCGCGACACCACCTCCGGTGCCGAGGGACTCGACCTCCTGCGCGAACTGCGCCGGATCGATCCGGAGCTGCCGGTCGTCGTGATGACCGCGTGGGGCACGATCGACATCGCGGTCGAGGCCATGCGCCTTGGCGCGGGCGATTTCGTCGAGAAGCCGTGGGACAACCAGCGCCTGCTCAGCGTGCTGCGAAACCAGCTGGCGCTGGCGCGATCGCGCGGCGAGGCGGCACGGCTCCGGCGCGAGAACGAGATCCTGCGCGGCGACGACGACGGCGCCTTCATTGCCGACTCAGCGGCGATGCAGGCGGTGCTCGCGCGCCTGGAGCGCGTGGCGCCGACCGATGCCAACGTGCTCATCCTGGGGGAGAACGGCACCGGCAAGGGCGTGCTCGCCCGCCTCGTGCACGCCCGCTCGGGGCGGGCGTCGCGGCCGCTGGTCAAGGTCAACATGGGGGGCATCCCCGAGTCGGTGTTCGAGGCCGAGATGTTCGGCCACGTCCGCGGCGCCTTCACCGACGCCAAGAGCGATCGCATCGGACGGTTCGAGCTCGCCGACGGGGGCACCCTGTTCCTTGACGAGATCGCGAACATCCCGCCGGCGCAGCAGCCCAAGCTCCTGCGCGTGCTGGAGGATGGCGAACTCGAGCGCGTGGGCTCCTCGCGCACGCTCAAGGTGGACGTGCGGCTCATCTCGGCCACCAACGCCGACCTTGCCGCGGAAGTCGCGCGTGGCACCTTCCGCAAGGACCTGCTGTTCCGCTTCAATACGGTCGAGTTGCAACTGCCGCCCCTGCGCGATCGCGGCGGGGACGTCGAACGGCTTGCGCAGACCTTCCTCGAACGGTGTGCGCGGCGCTACCAGCGCGGAACGCCCCGGCTGGCGCCCTCGGCCCTGCGCGCCCTGGCGGCCTATCCCTGGCCCGGCAACGTACGCGAGCTGTCGCACGTGATCGAGCGCGCGGTGCTGATGCTCGATGGCGACATCGTCGATGACGAGGCGCTCAATCTGAAGCCTCCCGCCGGGCACGTCGCGAACGCGGCGGCCATGCTGGCCGGCACGTCCTCGCTCAGCGTGGAGGCGGCGGAGGAACAGCTCGTGCGCGACGCCCTGCAGCGGACTCAAGGCAACATCCAGCGTGCCGCCGCCCTGCTGGGCATCAGCCGGCCCTCGCTGTACCGGCGCATGGAAAAGTACGGGATCGGCTGAGCAGCACGCCGCATGCCCCTTCGACTGCCCGCATGAGCGAACGGCGCTTCCGCCCGAACTACGAGACGCGCCTGCTCGGCGGCGCCCTGCTGGCGGTCGCACTGCCCCTGGTGGCGCTGGCAGTCGCGCTGGCGCACGCGCTGGAGGACCGCGTGATGGCCGCGTCGGTATTCGGCGCGGTCGCACTTCCCACGCTCGTGCTGGTGTTCCTGCTGCGCCGGCGCGCGGTGTACCCGCTCTATACCCTGGCCAACCTGCTGGAGGCGTTGCGCGAGGGCGACTACAGCCTGCGCGGTTCGCGTGCCCAGCGCGGAGACGCGATTGGCGAAGTGGTGCTGGAAGTGAACGCGCTGTCGCAGATGCTGCGCGAACAGCGCCTCGCCCTGGAGGAGAAGAACGCCCTGTTGGCGAAGGTCGTCGCGACGCTCGACATCGCGGTGCTCGCCTTCGACGCGGACGGGCGTACGCGCCTGGCCAACCCGGCTGCCGAGCGCCTGCTGGGCGCCTCTGCCGAAGAGCTCGCGATGCGCAGCGCGGCGTCGCTCGGCCTGGCCGATTGCCTCGCGCTCGATGGCGCGCACCGGGTGGAACGCCGCTTTGCCGGCGCCAGCGGCCGCTGGGACATCCGCCACGCGCGCTTCCGCGAGAACGGCAGGCCGCACGACCTGCTGGTCATCACCGACCTCAGCCGGGCCCTGCGCGAGGAGGAACGGCTGGCCTGGCAGCGCCTGCTGCGCGTGCTCGGCCACGAACTGGCGAACTCGCTCGCGCCGATCCGCTCGATGGCCGGCACGCTGGCGGGGCTGGCGCAGCGCCCCGAGATGCCGCCCGATTGGCGCGAGGACCTCGCCAGCGGTCTCGGCGTGATCGGTTCACGCGCCGAGGCGCTGGCGCGCTTCATGGAGCGCTATACCCAGCTGGCACGCCTGCCGCCGCCGACCCCGCGTGCAGTGGAACTGGCGCCGCTGGCCCACCGCGTGGCCCGCCTCGAGCAGCGCACGGCGGTCACCAGCGAAGGCCCCGCGCTGGTGCTCGAAGCCGATCCCGACCAGCTCGAACAGGCGCTCATCAACCTCGTGCAGAACGCCGCCGACGCTGCACGGGCCGGTGGCGGGCACGTGCACCTGCGCTGGCGTGCGGACGGCGCGCGGGTGCTGGTGGATATCATCGACGACGGCCCGGGGCTGCCGCCGAGCGGGAACCTGTTCGTGCCGTTCTTCACCACCAAGCCCGGGGGCTCCGGCATCGGCCTGGTTCTGGCACGGCAGATCGCCGAAGCGCACGGCGGCAGCCTGGCGCTGGAGGACCGCGGAGACGCGCGCGGCTGCATCGCGACGCTGCGCCTGCCGCTCGCCGCCACCCCCGCCGGCGTCGATGGCGGCCCTATGGCGGTTCCAGCACCCCGCCAAGCCGGCCCATGAACGGCCGGTAGTAACGCAGCTCGGCGATGGAATCGCGCACGTCGCTGAGCGCCGTGTGGGCGGAGTCCTTGTTGAAGCCGCGGGCGACGTCGGGCGCCCAGCGCCGCGCGAGTTCCTTGACCGTGGAAACGTCCAGGTTGCGGTAATGGAAGAAGCGCTCCAGCCGCGGCATCAGGCGGTAGAGGAAGCGCCGGTCCTGGCAGATGGAGTTGCCGCACATCGGCGACTTGCCCGGCACCACCCACTGGTTGAGGAACTGCATCGTCAGCGCCTCGGCGGTAGCGATGTCGACCGGCGAGTCGAGCACGCGCTGCCACAGGCCGGACTTGCGGTGCTGGTTGCGGTTCCAGTCATCCATCGACTCCAGCCGGTCCTGCGGGTGCGCGATCGCCAGTTCCGGTCCCTCGGCGAGCAGGTTGAGGTCGCGGTCGGTGACGGCCGTGCCGATCTCCAGGATGGAATCGCGGTCGGGATCGAGCCCCGTCATCTCCAGGTCGATCCAGACCAGGCAATCCTCGCTCGGCACGTGCATGCGCTGCTCCTTTTCCAGGCCCCGAGTGTAGGCAAGGCGGTGCCGGCAGGAAACCCCGCCCAGCGCCGCTCCGCGCGCTGCACCGCTATGCTGCACGCATGGCAGCGACCTTCCTCTGGCACGATTACGAGACGACCGGCTCCGATCCGGCACGCGATCGCCCGGCCCAGTTCGCGGCCATCCGCACCACGCCCGAACTGGAAGCCGTGGGGGAGCCGCTGTCCTTCTTCTGCAAGCCGGCACCCGACGTGTTGCCGCAGCCGGAAGCCTGCCTCGTCACGGGCATCACGCCGCAGCGCATGGCGCGCGAGGGCCTGATCGAGGCCGAGTTCGCCGCACGCGTGCACGAGGCGATGGCGCAGCCGGGTACCTGCAGCGCCGGTTACAACTCGCTGCGCTTCGACGACGAGTTCACGCGCCGGCTGCTCTACCGCAACTTCTACGAACCCTACGAGCGCGAGTGGAAGGATGGCAATTCACGGTGGGACCTGATCGACCTCGCCCGCCTGTGCCACGCCCTGCGCCCGGCAGGCATCCAATGGCCACTGCGCGAGGACGGAACGGCGAGCTTCCGGCTCGAACACCTCGCCGCCGCCAACGGCATCGCCCAGGCGCATGCGCACGAGGCTCTGTCGGACGTCGAGGCGACGATCGGCCTTGCCCGCCTCATCCGCGACCGCCAGCCGCGCCTGTGGGAGTGGTTCCTTGGCCTGCGCCGCAAGCAGCGCGTGTTCGACCTGCTGGACGTCGTGCGGCAGGTACCGGTGCTGCACGTGTCCTCGCGCTATCCGGCGAGCCGCGGCTGCCTGGCGATGGTGGTGCCCCTCGCACGCCATCCGCAGCAACCCAATGGGGTGATCGTCTACGACCTCGACGCCGACCCGGCACCGCTGCTGGAACTGGATGCGGCGGAGATCGCCGATCGGGTGTTCGTCGCCCGCGCCGACCTGCCCGAGGGCATCGAGCGCATCCCGCTCAAGGTCATCCACGCCAACCGCGTGCCGGCGCTGGCACCGCTCTCGACACTGGCGGGGGTAGATCTCGCGCGCATCGCACTCGACCACGACCGCGCCCTCCGCCACGCCGCACGCCTGCACGGGGTCGCCGGTCTGGTGGAAAAGGTGCAGGCGGTGTTTGCACGGACGGGGGAACGCGATCCCGGCGGCGATCCGGAGCTCGGCCTCTATGACGGCTTCCTTCCCGACCCGGACAAGCGCCTGCTGCGCGAGGTACGCGGCACGCCGCCGGACCAGCTCGGTCGGCGCCCGTTCGCGTTCTGCGACGGGCGCTGCAGCGAGCTCCTGTTCCGCTACCGCGCGCGCAACTGGCCGCAGACGCTGGATGCCGCCGAACAGGCGCGCTGGGACGCCTTCCGCCGGCGCCGCCTGGAGACACGCACGCCCCTGACGGGACTCACCCTGGACGACTACTTCGCCACCATCGCCCGCCTGCGCGCGGACCCGTCGACCCTGCCGGCGCAGGTGCCCCTGCTCGATGCGCTCGAGAGCTGGGGCCGCGACCTGCCGCCCTAGGTTCGCCAGCGTCACCCCCGCGATGCGGTGCCCCTTCGGCTTACCGCATCCTGCGCAGCCGAAGGAAATGCCGGCACTGGGCCGCAGGATGCGGTGAGCGCAGCGAACCGCATCACCGCCACACGACGTCAGGTTTCGCGGTCGCGGCTGCGCCGCTCCTACGAACGCCTTCCCGGGCGTTGCCCCTGTTCTGCTTTCCTTCGTGGTCTTAGTGTGCTTCGTGGTTCAATCTTTCGCCTTGCGGCGTGCCGCTGGCCGCCCCGCTCGATGCGGTGCGCCTTCGGCTTACCGCATCCTGCGCAGCCGGAGAGATCGCAGGCACGGCCGACGTAGGATGCGGTGAGCGCAGCGAACCGCATCACCGCGGCGTACGCTGGCGACCCCGCGCGATGCGGTGCGCCTTCGGCTTACCGCATCCTACGCAGCTACGCAGCCGGAGGAATCGCCAGCACCCGCGCAGCCCGTAGGATGCGGTGAGCGCAGCGAACCGCATCACCACCGCACGACGCCAGGTTTCGCGGTCGCGGCTGCGCCGCTCCTACGGGCGCCTTCCACCGTTCTGCTTTCCTTCGTGGTCTTCGTGTGCTTCGTGGTTCAATCTTTCGCCTTGCGGCGTGTGCTGGCGACCTCGCTCGATGCGGTGCGCCTTCGGCTTACCGCATCCTGCGCAGCCGGAGGAATCGCCGGCACCCGCGAGAGCCGGGGCCTACAATGGGCGTTTCCGTCCTTCCGCGCGCCGTGGCCGACCGTTACTTCACTCCCGCGACCTTCCGCTTCCTGCGCGACCTGGCCGCGCACAACAACCGCGCCTGGTTCAACGACCACAAGCCGCAGTACGAGGCGGTCGTGCGCCAGCCGTTCCTGCGCCTGATCGAGGACCTGGGGCCGCCGCTCGCACGCATCAGCCCGCACTACCGAGCCGACCCGCGGCCGCAGGGCGGCTCGCTGTTCCGCATCCACCGTGACACCCGCTACGCGCGCGACAAGACCCCGTACAAGACGTGGGCGGGCGCCCGCCTCGCGCACGAGCGCCGACGCGAGGTCGAGGCACCGGCCTTCTACCTGCACATCGAACCCGGAGGCTGCTTCGTGGGTGCCGGCCTGTGGCATCCGGAACCGGCCACGCTGAAGCGCCTGCGCGCCTTCCTGGCGGACAACCCCGCGGCATGGACGCGCGCCACGCGCGGAAAGGCCTTCCGCGAACGTTTCGGGTTCCATGGCGAAAGCCTCAAGCGCCCGCCGCACGGCTTCGACCCCGGCCACGTGCTGATCGAGGACCTCAAGCGCCGCAGCTTCGCCGCCGGCCGCGGCTTCGACGACGCGCTTGCCTGCTCGGAGGAACTGCACCCGTTCGCGGTGGACAGCTTCCGCCGGCTGTCGCCGATGGTCGATTACCTGTGCGCCGCGCTCGACCTCGCCTTCTGACGCACCACCACGTGGCCACAGCCTGACAGCGCAAGACTGAACCACGAAGGACACGAAGAAGAATCAAAAGATTGAAACACCGAGCACACCGAGCACACCGAGAAGGCAAAAGCGCAAAGGGTCAGAGCCTGGAGCTATTTTTTTGAAAAAATTTGCCTTGCCTTGCCTTGCCTTGCTTCGCCTCTGTGTGCTCGGTGTGCTCGGTGTTGAAAGCTTTTCAGCTTCTCTTCGTGTTCTTCGTGTCCTTCGTGGTCCGATCTTTTCGGCCACCCCGACAGCCGGCCATCACGGCCCCTGCGCCAGTTCCGCCGGGATGGCACGCTCGCCGGCGAGCGCCTGCGTGCGGGTGAGCGCGGCCTGCCATGCCGCGGGGTCGCGCAGGGCATGGAACACGCGCAACTGCAGCAGCGCCGTCGGATAGTCGCGCGGCGCCCACGCGGCGACGCCTTCGGTCATCGTGCTGGCGCGGCGGAAGTCGCGCTGCTGCATCAGCCAGTCGACGTAGGACTGCGCGACGGCGGCGAGATCGACCGGCACGCGGCCCTCTTCAGCCAGCGCCTGCGCCGCCTCGAAGGCGGAACGGGCACCGGCGGCGTCACCGCTCGAGGCACGGCATTCGGCGCCGGCGAGGGCGACCTGCAGCGCGGCCGTCGATGAGCCATCCCCGGCAGCCCAGGCCTGCGCGCCGCGCAGGCTGGCCTCCGCAGCGGCGACATGCCCCTGCGCCAGCTGCGCGCGTACCAGGGTCAGCCACGTGGAGCCGGTCTCGCGCGGATCCTGCGGCGCCGGCGGCACGCGCAGCGACGCGGTCGCCTCGCTTTCGGCCAGCACGGCATGGCCGCGGGCAAGGGCGTTGCGCGCGGCGATCGCCTGCACCCGCGCCATGGCTTCGGGATCCTCGCCGGCACCTGCGCGGATCTGTTCGAGCAAGGCGTCGCCTTCGGCGGTATGCCCATTGGCGAAGAGGGCGACGGCGCGCATCAGGCTCGACGCCCGGCGGCGCGCGGGATCGGGTACGCGTTCGACCAGCCACGCGATGCGATCGGCGCTTTCCAGCGCGGCAGCGGGGTCGAGCAGCGCCAGCTGCACCTGCACCTGGTTGCTGCGCGCGTTGAGTTCGGCAGCCCAGGCGTGGAAAGCAGCGAAGCGCGCGGCGGAGCTCGCCAGGATCGGCGCCGCTTCGGCAAAGCGGTCGCGGTTCATGGTGGAGGCACCAACGTTGGAGTCGATCACCGCGAGGCCGAGCACGTCGCCCGCCGTCGCCAGCGCCAGGCGCGCCTGCGCAAGATCGGCCAGCTCCGCCGGATATTCGCGCTTCATCGCGTGCGCCGCCGCGCGGTTGCCATAGGCCTTGCCGAGCGCGCCAACGGCCTCGGTCCGCGTCAGCAGGCCGATTGCCCGGTCGAGTTCGGGCAGGGCGACGTCCGGCAGCTGGCGTTGCAGCGCGATGGCGCCGAGTGCGTTGAGAACCTTGCCGTGGACGACGCGGTCGGCATCGGCCGGCACCTCGTCGGCGAGGGTGCGGAACAGCGCCTCGGCCGAGTCGAGGCGACCGGCCTTGAACTCGGCCCGCCCGCGTTGCAGGCGCAGCGAAGGCAAGGCCTGCTGCGCTGGCGTGGCGGAATCGATCAGGGCGAGCGCGGCGTCGACGCGGTCTTCCAGCAGCGCCGCTTCGACCTTCTGCACCAGCG
>JAEZQS010000299.1 GCA_023412995.1 Pseudomonadota bacterium | reverse complement strand
GTCGCCCACAGGGTGGGCTCCTGCAAGGGCCGGTAGCGTTGGGCTGCTCCGCGAAGTCTGTAGGAGCGCACCCTGTGCGGGACCGGACCGTGGAGTGGCGCGGAGATCGGGCTGTCGCCCACAGGGTGGGCTCCTACAAGGGCCGGTAGCGTTGGGCCGCTGCGCGAATTCTGTAGGAGCGCACCCTGTGCGCGACCGCGGCGCGGAGTGGCGCGGAGATCGGGCTGTCGCCCACAGGGTGGGCTCCTACGACGGATGGTCGGCGGTGGGCCGCTCCGCGATTTCTGTAGGAGCGCACCCTGTGCGCGACCGCGGCGCGGGGTGGCGCGGCTATCGGGCTGTCGCCCACAGGGTGGGCTCCTACAACGGATGGTCGGCGGTGGGCCGCTGCGCGATGTCTGGCGGTTCCGCGCGGCGCGCGGATGCACCCCGCCGCTGCACCATCGATGGGTCGACGAGCGCCGTCCGGGTCACCCCGCGCCACGCAGCAAGCCGCCCTGCCCGCGTTCCCCGGATCGGCGCGGACTAGGCCTGCCCCAGCATCGCCACCAATCGTGCTTCGCACGCCGAGAGGTCGTAACCCCGCCGCTGCGAGACCACGAACGTCAGCGGACCCATGTGCCAGGCGCGGCGTTCCAGTTCGACGAGGTGGGCACTGGCGAGATCCTCGACGACCAGATGCCGCGGCAAGTGCCCCCAGCCGAGGCTGCCGGAGGTGAATCCA
This sequence comes from Pseudomonadota bacterium, assembly GCA_023412995.1. Classification (GTDB taxonomy): domain Bacteria; phylum Pseudomonadota; class Gammaproteobacteria; order Xanthomonadales; family Rhodanobacteraceae; genus Dokdonella_A. The sequence continues at coordinate 3,870 of JAEZQS010000299.1, read as the reverse complement.
GCAGGCTGCGCCCCGCGGCGCCATCGGCCAGGCCCTCGCCCGCGCCTTCGCACGCAACCGCATCGAGGTCGCGGTCGCCAGCCGCCGGCCACCCGAAGACCTGTTGCCGCAGGCGCGGGCGATCGGCCCCACCGTCGTCCCGCGGACGCTCGACGAAGCGCTGGAAGCGGACGTGATCTTCCTCGCCGTGCGGTTCGATGCGCATCGCGCGATCGCCAGTGCCCTGCCCAACTGGCGCGGCAAGACCCTCATCGACGCGATGAACACGAATGACCCGGTGGAATCGCTCGACGGCCTGCCCTCATCCGCTTTCGTCGCGAAGGCGTTTCCTGGCGTCCGGCTCGTCAAGGGCTTCAATCACCTGCTTGCGCGCACCCTGGCGTCCGGCCCGGCTGTCGAGGGTCGTCGTCGGGTCGTGTTCCTGTCGGGCGACGACGAGGCGGCCACTGCAGAGGTCGCCGGTCTCGCCACGCGGCTCGGCTTTGCCCCGGTCAACCTCGGCCAGCTGGACGAGGGCGGCACGCTGGTGCAGGCACGCGGCCGCGCCTGGGGGCCGCTGATCTTCCAGGACCTGTTCAAGAACGCGCCCGAACGCGCTGTCGCCGCCGCGGCCGCATAACCAGTTCCCCGCCAGATGGACCGCGAGGCAGCCCGCACGCGCGTCGTTCCAGGCGCGTCGAAGCCGGGTTGCCCGCGGTTCGCAGAGGATCCATGACATGACCAAGTTGAGGGAAAGCGCAGATCTGATGCGCTGGAAACGCCGGTGAAACCGCGCGCCGGAGGGTGCTTTCCGGCGTCGAACGCCGGTCGTGAGCAACGCGTCGGCCGGGTAGGCCGGCCGGCCGGCGCGCGCCGGTGCCGCGCGGCCGCTGCCGCATCAGCCCGTGTTCTGGATTCCCGCCGCGATGCCGTTCACCGTCGCGAACAGGGCGCGCAGGGTGTCGTCGTCCCTGCGGCCCTCCGCACGCCAGCGGTGCAGCAGTTCCACCTGCAGCAGGCTGATCGGATCGACGTAGGGATTGCGCAGGCGGATCGACAGGCGCAGGCGCGGGTCGCGGGCCAGCAGCTCGTCCTCGTCGCGGATCGCCAGCACCGTGTCGCGCGCGCGGGCGAACTCCGCGGCGATGCCGGGGAACAGCGCGTCGTGCGCGTCGCCTGCGAGGCGGGAGTAGCGTTCGAAGATGGCGGGATCGGACTTGGCGAGCGTCATCTCGAGATCGTCCAGCACGGTGGCGAAGAACGGCCAGTCGCGCGCCATTTCCGCCATCGCCTCGCGACCGTGCGTGTCGACCCCGTGCCGGAGCGCCTGGCCGACCCCGTACCACGCCGTGAGCCCGGAGCGGTTCTGCGCCCACGCGAAGACCCAGGGGATGGCGCGCAAGCCGCGGATGCCGGCGTTGCCGCGACGCGACGGCCGCGAACCGATGTGCAGTCGCTCGATCACGTCGATCGGCGTCGCGGCGCGGAAGTAGTCGTCGAACCGCGGCTCGTCGTAGACCAGCGCGCGGTAGTGCCGGCTGGCGACGCCCGCGAGTTCCGTGGCGATCGCGCGCCAGCGCTGCTCGCGCGCGTCGGCGGGACGCGGACGCAGGCTGGCGTGGATCACCGCGGCGGTGGCCTGTTCCAGGTTGCGCAGCGCCAGCGCACGGATGCCGTACTTGCGATGGATGACTTCGCCCTGCTCGGTGAGGCGAAGCGCGCCATCGACCGACCCGCGCGGCGCGGCCATCACCGCACGCCCGGTCTTGCCGCCGCCGCGACTGACCGAACCGCCGCGGCCGTGGAAGAACACGATGCGTATCCCGGACGTGCGTGCCAGCGCCGTCAGTTCCACCTGCGTGCGCTGCAATGCCCAGCGGGACGCCAGCAGGCCGCCGTCCTTCGCGCTGTCGGAATAACCGATCATCACCGTCTGGCGGTCGCCGCGCGTGCGCAGGTGGCCGCGGTAGGCCGGATCCCCGAACAGCGCGCGCATCACCGCCGGCGCGGCCTCGAGGTCGGCGATGGTTTCGAACAGCGGCGCCACGTCCAGCGGTACCCGGGGTCCATCGGCGCCGTCGTCCGCGGTGCAGCCGGCGATGCGCGCCAGCGCCAGCACCGCCAGTGCGTCGGCGGCCGTGCGCGCCATGCTGATGATGGAAAGGCCGATGGCGTCGGCGCCGTGCGTGCGGCGCAGCTCGCCCGCGGCGCGGAACACGGCCAGCGTCGATGCAGCCATCCCGTCTGCGCCGGCCTGCGCCGCCATCCGCGTGGGCTGCGCATCGGCGAGCACGCGATGCAGGCGTTCGACCTGCGCGTCGGGCGGGAGCGAAGCCCAGTCGGGCTCGCCGAGCAGCACGGCCAGCGCTTCTTCGTGCGCCGCCGAATGCTGGCGCAGGTCGAGCGTGGCCAGGTGGAAGCCGAAGCCGCGCACGCGCCGCAGCAGGCGCTGCAGGGCAAAGCGGCCGGCATGGTCGCCGCGGTGGTTGGCGAGGCTGGCATCGATCGTTTCGAGGTCGGCGATGAAGTCGTCGATGCCGGCGTAGCCGCGCTCGTCCGCGGTTCCGGTGGCCGCGAGCCTGGCATCGACCAGCTCGAGCAGCACGCGATACGGCATGTCGGCACGGCGCGGCCTCACCGCGCCCATGACGCCTGGCCACTGCGCCGCGTATGCCTCGATGCGGGCGATGACCGCGTCGTCCACGCCGACGCGGCCGAGCGACTGGGTCAGCACGCCGCCGAGCGCGCGCACGTCGGCGCGGTACTGCGCCAGGGCCAGCGCGCGTTGCGCATCGAGCGCGGCGCGCATCGTGTCGGCGTTGACGTTGGGATTGCCGTCCATGTCGCCGCCGACCCAGGTGCCGAAGCGCAGCACCCGCGGAATATCGACGCGCTGCCCGTAGACGGCTTCGATCGCGTCGGCGAAGGCCTCGTAGAACACCGGCAACGCGCGGTACAGGACATGGGCGAGGTAGAAGCCGACGTGCTCGACTTCGTCCAGTACCGTCGGCTGCTGCGACGGTGCCTCGTCGGTTTGCCAGGTGGAGGTGAGTGCCAGCCGGATGCGCGCTTCGTCGGAGCGGCGCTCGGGCGGCGTGCGGCTGCGGTCGATGTCCGCGACCAGCCGCTCGACGACGGTGCGCTCCTTCTCCAGCAACGCGCGACGGACGACCTCGGTCGGATGCGCGGTGAACACCGGCTCGATCGACAGGCGCGGCAGGAACGCGGCGAGTTCGTCGAGCGTCACGCCGGAATCCTTCAGCTCGCGCAACACCGCTTCCAGCCCGCCAGGCTGCGGCGCGTCGCCTTCGCGCTGGTGGTCGCGGCGGCGACGGATGCGGTGCACGCGTTCGGCCAGGTTGGTGGCGCCGAACCAGGCGGCAAAGGCGCGCACCAGTGCCTCCGCATCGCCCGGCGCGACGCCGGCGAGGTGCGTGGCGAGCGCGTCGATCGGCTCGTTCGCCTCGCGCCGCGCGATCGCCATCCGCCGCACCGACTCGACCTGGTCGAGGAACGCCGGCGACTGCTGTTCGGCCAGCATCTGACCGACCATCGCGCCGAGCCGGCGCACGTCGTCGCGCAGCAGGGCATCGGTCGCGGCGAACGGGATGTCGCGCAGCGGCGCGGACTCGTCGGTGGCGTCGCTGCCGGGTGCAGGCAGGTTCATCCCGGGAGCCTACACGTCCCATGGCGCCATGCACACCTGCCGCGCACGGTTCCGCCATCGGCAGCCGCCCCACTATGATGCGGCGCTTCACCGTCGCCCCGGGCGCTGATGGATTCCCTGATTGCCGCCGCCGCGCGCGCACTGGCCACCGGCGACGTGCTGGGCGCGCTGGCCCATGTCGCGCTGCGCGACGATCCGCCGGCGCTGGCGCTGCGCGGCATCGC
>JAEZQS010000264.1 GCA_023412995.1 Pseudomonadota bacterium | reverse complement strand
GCCCTGGGGCGCCGCCGGCGCCGCCGGTTCGGTGGCCGGAGCCGTCGCGGCCGCCGCCTCGGCGCGGTCCTTTTCCACCTGCTCGATCGCTTCCTTGCCGTACCACCGCCCATCGATGGCGACCATTTCGGTCTCCATGCTGAGCGGCGTGTCGAGCAGGGTGTAGTCCACCTTCACCACCGCCGCCTTGCCGTCATTGGAAAGCACCTGCGGCTTGACCGAATCGAGCATCGCGTCGAGCGAGAAGCCATACACCGCGAGCGCGTCCTTGAAGGCGAGGAAGGCGATGCGCGCCTTCTGCATGGACTGGTCGAAGGTGAGCGCGCGTGCCTCGTCGAGCGTCTTCAGGTTGACCTCGCGCGCGGCGCGCACCGCGATGGCGATCACCTTGCGCACCGATTCGGGTTCGGTGAAGCGCGTCTTCTGCACCCAGGTGGCCAGCGCGTTGATGGCGGCGAGTGCCTGCTGCTTGGCGGTATCCGACAGTTCGGTGCTCTGCTGCACCATGCCCTGCAGCCAGGCCGATCCCATCGCCACGTACATCGGTACCTGCTGCTGGTAGGTGGCGTCGAACTGCTTGAGCTGCGGCTCCAGGTCGGCGAACAGCTTCTGCTCGGCGCCGGGCGCGGTCAGCTTCTCCATCGTGTCGGCGAACTTCCTGCGGTCCTCGTCGGTAATGGGCTTGGCATTGGCGTCACGCGTCCAGTCGGCCTTGGCGCGCGCGAACTCCTCCGGCGGGAGCGAGTTCTGCATGAAGCCGGCGATGTCCCCCTGCTTGAGGAGTTCCGCCGACCGGCGGATGGCCGCGTCGGGCGTGCCGGCCTGCACCGCCGCGGCGGCGGCCGGGGCTTCGGCCGGCTTCTTTTCACACGCGGCGACGGACAGCAGCAACGCCGCGGCCAGCATGGCGCGCATCACGGGCATGGACATGGCGATTCCCCGGGCAAGGAAAGGGCGCGCACTGTAGCAGCGGGTCCTGGCAGCGGCCACTGCAGGCAAAAAGAAACCCGGATGGAAGACCGTCCGGGTGCGTCCGGCAGCGCCGGAGGAGGAAAAAGGGGCAAACCGTTCCCCGCCCGGGCGGCCTGGTGCCGGGGCTCCGGAGCGGGTCTGCCGTCGCATCATACGAGGGGATTCCAGTTAAGGCAATACCTGCGGATTATTTCGCAAGTGCCTGATTCGTATTAAGCGCATTGATCTTGCGCGTTTCCTGCTGCGCGGGAGGAAGGGAGAAGTCGCCACCCAGGAGCGCCGCTTCCCAGTCGCCGTAGCTGGGGTTGGGCAGGACGAACCAGCGCTCGCCGATCCAGTCGAGCCAGGGCGCCATCGCCGCCGCCCGCGCCGCGGGCGAGGTCGCCTCCACGTCGATGAAGTCCCCCAGCTGGTCGCCCAGCTGCAGCAGCACGCGGTAGCCGCGCCCGACCAGGCGCCGGCGGCACCCCTTGTCGCCACCCGTCGTCGTGCAGCCGGCGACATCGGTGCCGCGACCAAGGAAGACCTCGCGGTCGGGCGGCAGCGGGAAGCCTTCCGCGCGAAGGTTGGCCAGCGTCGGTGCGGACAGCGCGGCGGCGCGGTTGGACAGGTAGAACACGGTCACGCCGTGGCGCGCCGCCAGCTGCGCGAAGCCGACCGCGCCGGGCAGCGCCCTCGCCGATGCCTCGCGGCACCAGGCCGACCAGCTGGCCGCATCGAACGGCTGGCCGCTGCGCACGAGGCGCGCCTGGTAGGGGCTGTTGTCGAGCACCGTCTCGTCGATGTCGACGATGACTGCCGGCGGCAGGTTGGCGGCGGCAATCTCCCGTTCGGCAGGCGGCAGCGCGTCCCAGGCGGGATCGGCGAGCGCCGCCAGCAGTTTCTCCCCGGCCGCGCGGAAGACCTCCAGGTACACGAGGTCGTGCTCGGCCGATGCCTGCATCCAGGCGACGGCGTTGAGGTTCTGCAGGGCGGGCGCCGACGGCGGGCGCCGCGCTGCCGTCGAGGCGCAGCCGGCAAGGGTCGCGGCGAGGAACAGGCAAGCCAGGCGGGCGGACATCGGCACTCCTTCGACGGGATCACGCGTCGACACGGCAGGGTTTGTTTGATGCCGGCCCAACGCATACGATCGGGCAAGTCTAACGCTCCCATCCGCAACCGCCCGGCGTGCGGCCCGTGACCCCCTTCCGGCAGTGCCCATGGACCCGAGCAGCGGTACCCGCCTTCGCATCGCCACCTACGTGCTGGCTGCCAGCGCCCTCGTGCTGGTGCTGGTGCTGCACCTGCTGCCCGCGCTCCTGGCGGGCCTCCTCGTGTACGCGCTGATCCAGCTGCAGGCGCCGCTGCTGCAGCGGCACCTGCCAGGCTCGCGCGCGCACTGGCTGGTGGTGGCGCTGCTCGGGATCGTCGTGGTCGGGCTGCTGACGCTGGCGATCATCGGCGCCATCGCCCTGCTGCGCAGCGAGCGCGGCAACCCCAGCCTCATCTTCGAGAAGATGATGCCCCTGGTGGACCAGGCGCGCGCGCAGTTGCCGCCGGTGATCGTCGACCACCTGCCCGACAGCATCGACGACTTCCGCGCCGGCGCGGTCGAGTGGCTGCGCGAGCATGCGGCGCAGCTGCAGCTGGCCGGCAAGGCCGCGGCCCGCGTCGTGGTGCACCTGCTGATCGGCATGATCCTCGGCGCGATGGTCGCCCTCGCCAGCGCCCGCCCGCTGCGGCATCCGGCGCCGCTGGTGGACCTGCTGGTCGAACGCTGCGCACGGCTCGCGCACGCGTTCCAGGACATCGTGTTCGCGCAGGTGAAGATTTCCGCGCTCAACACGCTCTTCACGGCACTGTTCCTGCTGGTGGTGCTGCCGCTGTTCGGGATCGAGCTGCCGTTCGCCAAGACGCTGGTGGTGGTGACGTTCGTCGCCGGCCTGCTGCCGGTGGTGGGCAACCTCATCTCCAACACGCTGATCTTCGTGGTGGGCCTTTCGGTCTCCCTCGGCGTCGCCGTGGCCGCGCTGGCGTTCCTCATCCTCATCCACAAGCTCGAGTACTTCCTCAATGCGCGCATCGTCGGTACGCAGATCCGTGCCCGCGCATGGGAACTGCTGGTGGCGATGCTGTTCATGGAGGCGGCCTTCGGCGCCGCCGGGCTGGTGGCGGCGCCGATCTACTACGCCTACCTCAAGCGCGAGCTGGCGGCGGCAGACCTGATCTGATCCCGCTCAGTCCGACAGCAGGCTGGCGAGGCGGGCGAGGTGCGAGCTGGCCATGTCGCGCGCGTGCGCCGCGTCCTGTTCGCTGTCGCGACCGGACCAGTGCAGGTCCGCTGCCGGAAGCTCGGCCAGGAAGCGACTCGGCCGGTTGACGATGATCTCGCCGAAGCGGCGGCGGCGCCGCGCGAAGGAGATGGCGAGCTGTTCCTTCGCGCGCGTGATGCCCACGTACAGGAGGCGCCGCTCCTCCTCGATGCGCCCTTCGGCGATGCTGCCTTCGTGCGGCAGCGTTGCGTCGTCCACGCCGGCGAGGAACACGAAGCGGAACTCCAGCCCCTTGGCGGCGTGCAGCGTCATCAGGCGCACGGCGTTGCCACCGTCGTCGCGGTCGCCGTGCGACAGCAGCGCCAGCTGGGCGGCAAGATCGCCGGCGCCGGCGCCCTTCTGCATGGCGCGGAACCAGTCCGCCAGTTCCTTCAGGTTTTCCAGCCGCCGTTCGCGCAACGCGGGCTCCTTCACCTGGGCCGCGATATGGTCGGCGTAGCCGATGCGCTGGATCAGCTCCTCCACCAGCTCGGCGGCGGGAAGGCGCCGCGCACGCGCCGCGAGGTCGGCGACCAGGCGCGCAAACCCAAGCAGCGCCGACGCCGCACGCCCACCCAGCTGTCCCAGCACGGCGTCGCTGCCGGCGGCCGCCAGCAGCGGCAGCTGGCGCTTGCCGGCCAGTTCGCCGAGTTTCTCCAGCGTGGTGGCGCCGATGTCGCGCCGCGGCAGGTTGACCACGCGCAGGAACGCCGCATCGTCGTCCGGGTTGTTGACCAGGCGCAGGTAACCGAGCAGGTCCTTCACTTCCGCGCGATCGAGGAAGGCGGTGCCGCCGGTCACGTGGTAGGGCACGCGCGCCAGCCGCAGCGCTTTCTCGAACGCCCGCGACTGGTGGTTGCCGCGGTAGAGCACGGCGAACTCGTTCCACGGCGCCTGGTGCTTCTGCGCGAGGTGCGCGATCGCGCCCGCCACGCATTCGGCCTCGTGCTCGCCGTCGCGGCATTCGAGCACGCGGATCGGCGGGCCTTCCTGGCCGCGGCACCAGAGCTTCTTCTCGAACAGGTGGGCGTTGTGCGCGATGACCGCATTGGCGGCGCGCAGGATGCGTCCGGCGCAGCGGTAGTTCTGCTCCAGCTTCACCACCCGCAGTGCCGGGTAGTCGCGCGCGAGTTCGGCCAGGTTGCCGGGGTTGGCGCCGCGCCAGGCGTAGATCGACTGGTCGTCGTCGCCCACCACGGTGAAGCGGCCTTCGTCGCCTGCCAGGGCGCGCACCAGGCGGTACTGCGCGGCGTTGGTGTCCTGGTATTCGTCCACCAGCAGGTAGCGCAGGCGCTCGCGCCACTGCGCGCGTGCCTCGGCATCGCCTTCCAGCACCGCCAGCGGCAGGCGGATGAGGTCGTCGAAATCGACCGCGTTGAAGGCGGCAAGCCGCTTCTGGTAGGCCGCATGGATCTCCGCCGCCTCGCGCTCGCGCGCGCTGGTGGCGAGGGTCGCCGCCTGCTCGGGCGTCAGCCCCTCGTTCTTCGCGCGCGACACCAGCGACTGCATCGCCTGCAGCACGTCGGGCTTGCTGCCCTTGGGCAGCAGTTCGCGCAGCAGCCCCTGCGTGTCGTCGGCATCGAGCACCGAGAAGCCGCGCCGCAGGCCGGCGCGCGCATGTTCGAGCTGCAGGAAGCGCAGCCCGAGCGCATGGAAGGTGCAGACCGAAAGCCCCTCCGCCGCGCTGCCGCTGAGGAGCTTGCCCGCCCGCTCGCGCATCTCGCGCGCCGCCTTGTTGGTGAAGGTGATCGCGGCGATCTTCGACGCCGGCAGGTTCCGCCGCCGCACCAGCCAGGCGATCTTCTCGGTGATCACGCGCGTCTTGCCGGAGCCGGCGCCCGCCAGCACCAGCAGTGGGCCGTCGCAGTGCTCGACGGCAGCGCGTTGTTGGTCGTTCAACACGGGAATGGGGAATCGGGAATGGGGAATGGCAAGAGCAGGGCGTGCAACGAGCGCGCGGTGCCGTTCGAATCACCGCTTGCCGTGTCCCGATTGTGGCAGAGTACGGCGCGTCAGCGGAGGCCAGACCGCCCGGCCATTCTCCATTCCCGATTCCCTATTCCCTGCTCCACCAATGGCCAAACTGTACTTCTACTATTCGGCGATGAATGCCGGGAAGACCACGACGCTGCTGCAGAGCGCGTACAACTACCACGAGCGCGGCATGCGCACGCTGGTGCTGACGCCGCAGCTGGACACCCGCGCCGGCGAGGGCGTGGTGGCCTCGCGCATCGGCCTGCGCGCGGCGGCGCGGCGCTTCGCGCGGGGTGACGACCTGCTGGCGCTGGCGCGCGAGGACATCGCCATGCGCGGCACCCTGCATTGCGTGCTGGTGGACGAGGCGCAGTTCCTGAGCCGCGCGCAGGCATGGCAGCTCACCGACATCGTCGACGTGCTCGGCATCCCGGTGCTGGCGTACGGCCTGCGCACCGATTTCCGCGGCGAGCTGTTCGAGGGCAGCCAGTACCTGCTGGCGTGGGCGGATGACCTGGTGGAGATCAAGACCATCTGCCACAGCGGGCGCAAGGCGACCATGGTGGTTCGGGTGGATGACCAGGGCCGCGCGGTGACCGAAGGCCCGCAGGTGGAGATCGGCGGCAACGAGCGCTATGTCTCGGTCAGTCGCGCCGAGTTCAAGCGCATCATGTCGGGCGAGGGCCGGCTGGAACTGCAGCAACCCGTGCTGCCACTGGACGTCCCGGCGGCAGCGCCATGAGCGCGTCCCCGCACTGGCCACGCGCTGCCTGGCGGGACAGCGGCAGCGAGGCATTCCTGCTCTGGTTCGTGTTCGGCGACTTCACCCCGGATGCCGCCATCGATGCGCAGCGCTACCGCACGCGCGGGACGCCCGCCGGCATCGAAGTGGTGCGTTATTCCAACCGCGCACTGGCGCAGTGGAACGGCTACCCGCTGGCCGGCGTGCTCGGGCGGCTGCTGTGGGAGGACGACGAGGCCCTGTTCGGGCAGGCGAAGCGGGCCGGCGAGTGCGTGATGCTGCGCGGTGCGCTGGCCGACCCGCCCGACCTCGATCCCCTGCGCGACCTCGTCGGCACGATCACCGCGCTGGTCGACCAGGGCGGCGTGGCGGTGGTCGATCCGCAGATGCTGTCGTTCTTCGGCGCCGGAGAGTGGCGCCAGCGCTATTTCCGCAACGACACCTTCGTCGCGCGCGACCACGTGCTGATCCTGTGCGATGCCGACGAGGAGCACGCCGGTCGCCTGCGCGTGCACACGCGCGGCCTGCGCAAGTTCGCCCGCCCGGACATCGACATCCGCAACGTACCGGCGGCCGCAGCCGACGCCGCGGGCGCCCTCGCCAGCCGCTTCGTCGCGTTCCAGTGCGACGGCGGGCTGGTGCCCGACGGCCATCCGGTCGAAATCGAGGGAGTGCCTGCCGGCATGCAGGTCCGCCATGCGGGTTCGTTCGAGGACCCGGCCTTCAACAACCGCCATCTCGCGTTGCGCTGGCCGGACGGTGGCTGATCCTGCCGGCTGGGCAGCTGCAGCCCGGGCGTCCGGGCCTGGAGCCGCAAGAGTGGACCGCGAGGCACACCAGGAAGGGCCCTCGCCACGGCGCCGTCGCACGCGGGCGGCGCGGGGTCCGTTGCCGTGCGCCGTTGCCTGCTGCGCCGCCCATGCCTGAACTGCCGGAAGTCGAAACCACCCGCCGCGGCCTCGCGCCGCATCTGGTCGGCAGGCGCGTGGTGGGAGTGGACGTGCGCCAGCCACGGCTGCGCTGGCCGGTGGCCGCGGAGCTGCTCTCGCAACTGCCGGGGCGGCGCATCGAAGGCATCACGCGCAGGGCGAAGTACCTGCTGGTGGACGTGGGCGCAGGCAGCGCGCTGCTGCACCTGGGCATGTCCGGTGCGCTGCGCGTGCTGCCCTCGGTGACGCCCCCCGGACTGCACGACCATGTCGACTGGCGGCTGGATTCGGGCAAGCTGCTGCGCTACACCGACCCGCGCCGGTTCGGCTGCCAGCTGTGGCAGCCGCGCGGCACGCTGCATCCGCTGCTGGCAGGGCTCGGACCCGAGCCGCTGTCGGACGACTTCGGCGGCGACCTGCTGTGGGAACGCTCACGCGGACGGCGCGCCGCGGTCAAGCTGTTCCTGATGGACCAGGCCATCGTGGTCGGCGTGGGCAACATCTATGCAAGCGAGGCCCTGTTTGCCGCCGGGATCCACCCGCGCCGCGCGGCCGGCGCCGTTTCGCGCGAGCGTTACGCGCGGCTCGCCGCAGCAGTCCGGCGCATCCTCGGCGCCGCCATCACGCGCGGCGGGACCACGCTGCGCGACTTCATCTCGCCCGATGGCGTGCCCGGTTATTTCGAGCAGGAGCTTGCCGTGTACGGCCGCGCCGGCGAGCCTTGCCGAACCTGCGGCACGCCGATCCGCGCCAGCGTCATCGGCCAGCGCTCGACCTTCCATTGCCCGCGGTGCCAGCGCTGAGGCCCGGGGGGTTGGGGACGGGATGGCGGTGTTTTTATTTCACTCTCCCGGACCTGCTTTCTCCGCGTGCCCGGTGGGCTCCGTGTCGGAGGCGTCCGCTTTCGAAGCCAGTCCCGCGCGCTCCGCGAGTGCCGATCCGGGCGCGGCGAAAAGCCAGGCGCTGAAGCGGTCGGGGACCAGGGCAATGGCGTCGCCCACGGCGACGTAGCGGTCGCCGCGAAGGGCGTCGGTGGTGCCGAACGCGAGCAGCGCGTCGTCGAGGCGGAGCGTGGCCTGCGGCGGCTCGAGGCCGAGCTTGCGCGGGTCGAGCGCGCTGCGCGCATGGCGCGTGCGTACCGGCGAGGCGGGGATGGCCAGCAGGCGTGCGACGGCCTCGGGATCGGCGCGGCCCTGCTGCGGCGCGCGCATCCGCCATACGCCCTCGACGCGCTCGAAGCGCTGGGTCGCACGGCCGCGGCACGCCACCTCGATGTGCGTGACAGCGGATGTGTCGATGCGCAGCAGCGGATCGTCGGCCGCGCGGCGCTCGCGCGCGAGTTGCACGCCCACGGCTGCACCGAGCAGCGCGACCACGCCGGCAAGCACCAGCGTGCTGCGCGTGCGCCGCTTCACTGCCGGAGTCGCCGGCGCCACCAGATCCAGCCGCCGGTAGCGGCCAGCAGCAGCGGCAATGCCAGCAGGAAGCCGAGCCCGAGGACTGCGAGCTCGACCTGCGACAGCGCCAGCTGGCGATCGGGAGCGCGCGCATCGGCCACCGCGACCTGGGCGTCGTCGCCGAGCAGCCAGTCGAACACCCGCTGGCCGAACTCGCGGTTGCCGCCATTGCCGAGGAAGCTGTTGGAGAGGAAGTCGCCGTCGCCCAGCACAACCACCCGCTGCTCGCGCCGGTCCGGCCGCGGCGACACGCGGGTGAGGGCCAGCCCGAGATCGAGGGGTCCGGCAATCTCCCCCGCGGCCGCCTCCTGGCGGATCGGCTCGCCGGTCTCCCCCGCCTGCGCGATCGACCCGGTCTCGTTCCACGAACTGGCGCTGCTGCGCAGGATCGACTGCGCGGCCCAGTGCGCGCCCTCGATGCGCGCCAGCGCCGCGGGCTGCGGGAACAGGGTGGTCAGCGAAAAATCCCTCGTCACCGCGTGCGGCGGGTAGGACGACACGGCAACGAAACTCGGATCGCCGAGGCCGAATGCCTGGCCGCTGCCGTCGACCACCGTCCCCGCCAGCACGCGGATGCCGAGCGCGGCCGCGAGCGGCGCCAGGCCGGCATCGCGGGCCGGCTCGGCCAGCCACAGCAGCGCACCGCCGCCATCGAGGTAATCGACCAGCGCTGCCGACACCGCCGCAGGCAGCGCGACCTGCGGATCGGCCACCACGACGAGGTCGGTGTTGGCAGGCACCTGGCCGATGTTGGCCAGCGGCAGCGGCACCGCGCGCAGGCCGCGCGCGGCGAGCGCGCCGACGAACTGGCCGAGGTCCGCATTGGCCTTGCCCAGCGGCTGCCGCTCGCCTTCGCCTTCGAGGAAGGCAACGAGGCGCTCGTGCGGGCGCGACAGGCGCAGCAGCGCGCTGGAAAACGCCGCCTCGCCCAGCGTCGTCACCTGTTCGCTGCGGCCGCGGTAGCGGATCTCCATTTCGCCGTCGACGCCGATGCCGGCCTCGCGCATCGCGGCCGGATCGGCATCGGGATCGACGAAGCGCAGCGCCAGGTCGGGCTTCACGCGGCGGTAGCGCTCGATGAAATCGGCAATGGCCGCACGCAGACCGCCGGCCGGGCGCGCGTAGCTGACCACCTCGACCGGCCCCTCGAGCGAAGCCAGCAGGGCCTGCGAGCTTTGCCCGAGGCTGGCCGCCTGTGACTGGCTCCAGTCCGCCTCCACCCGGTAGCGCGTGCCGAGGAAGGCGAGCAGCGCCGCCGCGGCAATCACGAGCAGCGCATGCAGCGCATTGCCGAGGCGCTCGCGCATCACGCGGCGCGTCCGCGCAGCGCGTCGAGGCGGCGCGCCGCGAGCGCCAGCGCCACCGCCGCGAGCAGCACGAAATAGCCGGCGTCCACGCTGGCGACGATGCCGCGAAAGAACGGCTCGAGGTGGGTCGGCAGCGCCAGGTAGTTGATCGCGCCGTTGCTGACACCCTGCAGGCGTGCGCCGGCATCGATCACCGCCAGCAGGCCGGTGATCGCCAGCGCCAGCGCCGCAGCCAGCGCCGGCTGCGCCGCCCACGCGCTGGCCAGCACGCCGATCGCCGTCAGTGCGCCGGCGAACAGCACCAGCCCCAGCAGCGCTGCCGCGAGGTGGCCACCGTCGAGATCGGTGCCCAGCGCGGGAGAAAGCGCCATCAACGCCACCGGCAGGCAGAGCGCCAGCACGAAGCCGAACGCGCCGGCAAACTTGCCGAGAACGATGCCCGCCGCGCTGGTTCCGCTCGCCAGCAGCAATGGCAGGGTGTGCGCGCGACGCTCGCCGGCAATCGCCTGCATCGTGAGGAGCGGCACCAGCAGCACCAGCAGGTTGGCGAAGCCGCGCAGCAGCGGCACCGCGACCAGCCGCGTCACGCCCGGCGCGTCCTCCAGTCCGCCCAGCTGCGGCGCGAGATCGATGAAGCCCTGCAGGGAGAGCAGGAACTGCCAGGCCATCAGCGCGACCACGGCGGAGGCAAGCAGCCACGCGAACGGCTGCACGCCCAGGCGCCGCCATTCGTGCCGGGCGATGAGCGTGGCGCTCATGCGGCCGGTGCCAGCGTCCCGCCGGCGGCGATGGCGAGGAACACCTGTTCCAGCGGGGCGCGTTCGGCTGCGAGCGCGACCAGCCCGAAGTGCGCCACGACCTCGGCCGCCAGCGCCGGCACCGTGGCGCCTTCGCGCAGTCGGACCCGCCAGTCACCTGCAGGAAGCGCGGTGGCGGACGCGACCGTCGACAGCAGGGCCCAGTCGGCCGGGGTGACGGGATGCGCGGCGTGCACGCGCACCGTGCGCCCATCGGACTCCGCGAGGGCGGGCCCCGCATGCCGCAAACGCCCCTGGTGGATGATGGCGACGCGATCGCAGCAGGCGGGGACGTCCGCCAGCAAATGGGTCGAGAGCACGATGGCGTGCGAGCGCCCGAGCGAGCGCACCAGTTCGCGCAGGTTCGACGCCTGCACCGGATCGAGTCCCGAAGCGGGCTCATCCAGCACGATTAGCGCCGGCTCGTGCACGATGGCCTGCGCCAGGCCCACCCGCTGGCGCAGGCCCTTGGACAGCGTGCCCAGCAGGCGCCGGCGCGCGCCGCCCAGCGCGCAGCGCTCGATCGCGCGTGCCACCGCCGCAGCGACGCGGGCGCGGGAGACGCCGTGCAGGCGGGCACAGAAGGCGAGGAACTCCTCCGTGGTGAGCTCGCCATGCAGCGGCGGCACTTCCGGCAGGTAGCCGATGGCCTGCCGCGCCCGGCGCGGGTCGTCGTAGAGGTCGGCGCCTTCCAGGCGCACGCTGCCGGCGTCGGGGGCCAGCACGCCGGCCATCATGCGCAGCGTCGTGCTCTTGCCGGCGCCGTTCACCCCCAGCAGGCCCAGCACCTCGCCACGCGCGACGGCGAGGTCGATGGCGTCGACGACGGTGCGCCCCGCCATGCGGCGGGTGGCGCGGTCGAGGGCGAGCACGGGGAGGGCAGGACCGGTCATCCGTTCATGGTGGGCGAGCCCGCCGGCGGCGGCAAGCCCGCGTCCCCGGTCGTCCGGATCTTGACCCGTGCACGTGACGCCCGCATCTTGTGCCCGCTAAAGTACCCTTTCGCTTCTCCCCTCCCCGGATTTCATGCCTGATTCCCTGCTTTCCTTCCTCGCCCGCGGTCTCACCCAGGCTTCCTGGGGCACCTGGACCGTCTACCTGCTGGTGCTGACCCAGCTCACGATCTTCACCGTGACGCTGTACCTGCACCGCTCGCAGACCCACCGCGGCGTCGATTTCCACCCGGCCGTGGCCCACCTGTTCCGCTTCTGGTCGTGGATTTCCACCGGCATGGTCACGCGCGAGTGGGTCGCCATCCACCGCAAGCACCACGCCAAGGTGGAAACGGCCGAGGATCCGCACAGCCCGCAGGTCCACGGCATCAACAAGGTGTTCTGGGACGGCGTGTCGCTCTACCGCGACGCCAGCGAGAACGCCGCCGACATGGAGAAGTACGGCCGCGGCACGCCGGATGACTGGATCGAGCGCACGCTCTACGGCGCGCATCCCTACTGGGGCCCGGTGCTGATGCTGGCGATCGATTTCGCCCTGTTCGGCGCGGTCGGCGTGGCGATCTGGGCGATCCAGATGATGTGGATCCCGTTCTGGGCTGCCGGCTTCGTCAACGGCATCGGCCACTGGTGGGGCTACCGCAACTTCGAATCGGCCGACACCTCGACCAACCTGTCGCCCTGGGGCGTGTGGATCGGTGGCGAGGAACTGCACAACAACCACCACGCCTTCCCGAGCTCGGCCAAGTTCGCGCTGCGCCGCTGGGAGTTCGACATCGGCTGGGCGGCGATCCGCCTGCTGCAAGCCGTGCGCCTCGCCAAGGTGCTGCGGGTGGCACCCGCGCTCGACATCCGGCCCAACGTCGCCCTGCCCGACACCGACACGGTGAAGGCGCTGCTGGCGCACCGGTTCCACGTCATGAGCGACTATTTCCGCGGCGTCATCGCGCCGACCCTGCG
>JAEZQS010000223.1 GCA_023412995.1 Pseudomonadota bacterium | reverse complement strand
GCGGATGGGTCATCGCCTCGGGCTCGCGCGACAGGTCGAACAGGGTGCGATAGATGCGGTCGGTGACGTCAAGGAAGGCCAGCCGGCCTGCCTTGCGGCTGGTGTCGAGCAGGCGCTGGCTGATCTGCGCGCCGATCGAATACAGCAGCCGGGTGGCGTCGTTGGCCTGCGCCGCCAGCAGCGCCTGCAGGCGCTCGTAGCTGATCTCCGCCAGCTCGCAGGGGGTGCGCGTGCGCAGCGCCACAAACCGCTGTTCGGTCTCCACGAACAGGCCCATTTCGCCGACGAATTCGCCCGGCCCCACGTAGCCCAGCACCAGCTCCCGGTCATCATCCTCGCGGGTGGTGATGCTCACCGAGCCGGAGATGATGTAGTAGAGCGTGCCCGCGGGATCGCCCGGATGGAACACCTCGCTGCGCGCCGGGTACTTGCGACGATGGCAGTTGGCAATGAAGCGTCCGATCGTCTCGGCATCGGCGCCCAGAGGGTTGAATGCGCGCGGCATGGCGGTCTTGGGGGCTTTGCTGCTCATTCAGGCGGACATTCTGGAATACCCAAGCTTAGGCCGAACCGTGACGGCGGGCAAACTATGGAGCCGCTTCGGGGCTGCCGGCCGCCGGGCCACGCGGGCGCGCCTGCACGCGCGGTTGCGCGCTTTGCCGCATAATCGCCGCCCTGTCCCCGTTCCCGCCGGATGCAAATGCCGTGGTCAAACCGCTGCCGCGCCTGAAGCTGCAAGGCTTCAACAACCTCACCAAGTCGCTCAGCTTCAACATCTACGACGTCTGCTACGCGGCGTCGGAAGACGAGCGCAGGCGCTACATCGAGTACATCGACGAGGAATACAACGCCGACCGCCTCACCCAGATCCTCACCGACGTGGCGGAGATCATCGGCGCGAACATCCTGAACATCGCCCGCCAGGACTACGACCCGCAGGGTGCTTCGGTGACGATCCTGATCTCCGAGCAGCCGGTGATCGACAAGGCCGACGCCAAGGGCGTGATCTCCGACGCGGTGGTCGCGCACCTCGACAAGTCGCACATCACCGTGCACACCTACCCGGAAACCCACCCGGACAACGGCATCGCGACCTTCCGCGCCGACATCGACGTGTCCACCTGCGGCGTGATCTCGCCACTGAAGGCGCTGAACTACCTGATCGAGTCGCTGGAGTCCGACATCGTGGTCATGGACTACCGCGTGCGCGGTTTCACCCGCGACGTGAAGGGCCGCAAGCACTACATCGACCACAAGATCAACTCGATCCAGGACTACCTGGCGCGCCACATCCGCCAGAAGTACGAGATGTTCGACGTCAACGTCTACCAGGAGAACATCTTCCACACGAAGATGCACATCAAGGACTTCGACCTCGACACCTACCTGTTCGAGGCCAACGCCGACGACCTCTCCTTCAAGGACCGCCAGCGCATCGAGCAGCTCCTCAAGCGCGAGATCGAGGAGCTGTTCCACGGGCGCAATCTGATGTGAGGCGGGGAATCGGGAATGGGGAATAGGGAATGGTTCCAGCAAGGCGGAGCCGGCAAGCCGCCGCGCGCCGCCTGTGCTCCTGACCATTCCCCATTCCCCATTCCCGATTCCCATCGCTTGTGAGCTGCGCTCACAAGCGATACGCCACCGCCTTCATCACGTTCGACGCGAAGCGCATCAGCGCCGGCACAGGGGGCGGCAGGATGCGTGCGCCGGAGGCGAGGGCCTGCTCGGCGTGGCGGGCTTCGTCTTCCTTCATGCGCGCGACGATGGCGCGGCTGCGGGCGTCCTGCGCCGGGAGGCGCTGCAGGTGCTCGCCCAGGTGCGCCTCGACCTGGCGTTCGGTCTCGACCACGAAGCCGAGGCTGAGGCGGTCGCCGATGACGCCGGCGCCGACGCCGATGGCCCAGGCACCGGCGTACCAGAGCGGGTTCAGCAGGCTCGGCCGGCTGGCGAGCTGTTCGAGGCGTTCGCCGCACCAGGCGAGGTGGTCGGTTTCCTCCGCCGCCGCATCGAGCATCTGCCGGCGCAGGCCATCCTCGCGCGCGACGGCCGCCTGGCCGAAGTAGAGCGCCTGCGCGCACACCTCGCCGACGTGGTTGACCCGCATCAGGCCGGCGGCGTGGCGCCGCTCGTCCTCGTCCAGCGCCGCTTCGGCGAGGCCTGCGGCCGGCGAGGGACGTGCCGCGGCGGGCGTGGCGACGGCGACGGTTTCGATCGCGCGCTGGCATTCGATCAGCACGCGGTCCAGCAGGGACAGGCTACGCAGGGTCATGCCGTCGATTGTCCAGTTGCCGCGCGAGCAATGCCAGCGGATGCTGCAGCGGCAGCGCCGAGCCACTGGCGCGCAGGCCGTTGCCGAGGTGGATGCGGCAGCCGATGTTGGTGGTCAGCAGCAGGTCCGGGGCGAGCGCTGCCGCCTGCGCCAGCTTCTCGGCCTGCAGGGCGTCGGCGATGGCCGGCTGTTCGATGAAGTAGCTGCCGGCGGCGCCGCAGCAGCGCGGCTGCAGCGGCAGGAGCTGCACCTCGAGTGCGGGGATGCGCCCGAGGAGCCGGCGGATCGGCGCCGTATCCCCCACCACGTTGACCTGCGTGCACGGCAGGTGCAGCGCGGCGCGCGCGGCCAGCGGCCGGAAGCGCAGGGCGGCGAATCCCTCGTCGGCGGCCAGGAACGCGTGGATGTCCCTCACGTCGAGCTCGTCGCCGCCGGCGACGTGGTCGCGCAGGTCGCCGTGGCAGCCGCTGGCGCTGGAGAGCACGACGCGGGCGCCCGTGGCGAGCAGGGTTTCGCGCGTCGCCGCGGCGTGGCGATCGGCCGCCAGCGCCTCGCCCGCATGGCGTGGCAGCGCGCCGCAGCACCGCGAAGCCGGCGTTTCCACCACGCGGTAGCCCGCCGCTTGCAGCAGGCAGCGGGCCGCGGCGAGGGTGTCGGCGTCGTACACACTGGCGACGCAACCGCGAAAGAGGGCCACCGTGCCGCGCGGGGTGTCGGCAGGCGGCCGTGCGGCCAGGCGCAGGGAGCGCGGCAGGTCGGGCTGGGTCGCGGCGAGGCGGCGCA
>JAEZQS010000108.1 GCA_023412995.1 Pseudomonadota bacterium | reverse complement strand
GTGCAGCGGCGAGCGCGGCCGGCGCCGAGCCGTGGCGCTGGTGCAGGGTACGCAGTGCGGCGGGCCCGAGGCCAGGCGCCCGCAGCAGCACCAGCCAGGCTTCGAGCGCGGCGCGGTCGGCATCGGTGTCCATCCACCGAGCCTAGCCACGCGCCGCTCCGCGGGCGCCTTCAGTGCGCCGCGCCGGCCTGTACGAAAACGCTGCGGCGCGGCGTGCTCCTGCCGTCCGCCGTTCTCCCGACCGGATCCCTCGTCGCCGCGATCAGGGCGTCGAATCGGGGTCGTGCAGGAAGTCGCCCACATGGATCGGCTTGATGGCATCCATCACGAGGCCGTAGCTGACGCGGTCGAAGGTGCGGAACACCATCACGTGGCCGACGAACTCGGGCGGCAGGGTGGCCTTCGCATCGCGCGGATGGAAGAAGCGGCGCACGCTGCCTTCGGGGTAGTCGGTGCGGTCGACCACGTCCTCGCCCGGGTGGTAGAGGCTGAACACCTGGCCGTTGCCGACGCCGTCCTCGCCGCCGCGCGAGAGCGCGACCACCTGGCGCGGGCCGACCGCGTTGAGCGCGTCCGAAAACGCGATCACGCGCATGTTGTCCGGCACGCTTTCGGGCGCGTGCGGCACGTACTCTGCGTCATAGGGCTGCTCGTCGAGCGGCAGCACGAAGTCGCCCGGGCGCACCTCGAAATCGGAATAGGTGACGAGGGCGGAGGAGACATCGCCGTTGCGCGTCACCTCGACGGTGCCGTAGTCGATCATCTCGTAGCCGAGGAAGCGCACGTTGCCCTGCAGCGTGAACTCGTTCGGGCCGTGGCGCCACAGCAGCGCCGGGCGACCATCGCGCGCGTCCGGCGTCTGCCGGTAGACCTCGCGCGGCGCGCCATCCTCGACCGGCGGCATGTCGTAGTAGCGGCCGGTCGGCCGCACCAGCGCCAGGCGCGTGCCCGGCCCGGCGGCGAGGCCGCGGATGTAGACGAGCTGCCCGGCGGTGCCGCGCAGCTGGTTTTCCTCGATGCCGATGACGTGCGGCGCGCTTTCCGCCACGTCCTCGTCGACGATGCGCGTGTTCTTCAACCACTGCTTCAGCGCCGACAGCGGGATCGGCGCGATCGCTTCCTCGTAGGAACTGGCGCGGGCATGCGGTTCGATCGAGCCTTCGCCGTGGCGCAGGTGGCCGCCGGCAATCACCAGCTCGTCACCCGGATAGATCAGGTGCGGGTTGCGCACCTGCGGGTTGTCCTGCCAGATCTCCGGCCACAGCCACGGCTTGCGCAGGAAGCGCGCGGAGATGTCCCACAGCGTGTCGCCCTTCTGCACGACGTAGCGGTCGGGGGCGTTGTCCACCCACTCCACGGTCGCGGCATAAACGCCGAGGGCGAAGAAAAGTCCAGCCGCAACCGCAAGGAGTTTTTTAAGCATGGCTGCCAATTCCCCGTTCCCCAAGGATTTTCCCGAGTGTAAACGAAAAGTTGTGGGCCGGAAAACGAACTGCGTCGCAGGCCCGGCGCGCCGGAATGCGCTGCAATTGGCGAAATCGGGCGCTGCCATTCCCGCGGGAGGGTGCGGCGGGCGGGGCCGCCACGGGCGGCGCGCCGGCTTCCGGTAAGATCGCCCGCCACTTGCCCCGGCGCGGCGCAGACCGCATCTTTGCACCATGAGCACCCTCGCCATCCTGGAATTCCCCGACCCCCGCCTGCGCACCAAGGCGCAGCCGGTCACCGACTTCGACCCGGCCCTGAAGCAGCTGGTCGCGGACATGTTCGAAACCATGTATGCCGCGCCCGGCGTCGGCCTTGCCGCCACCCAGGTCAACGTGCATCGCCAGGTGCTGGTGGCGGACATGTCCGAGGACGGCAACCAGCCGCTGGCGCTGGTCAATCCGCGCCTGGTCGAGAAGAGCGGCGAGCAGATCTACCAGGAAGGCTGCCTGTCCTTTCCCGGCATCTATGCCGACGTCGAGCGGGCCTTGCGCGTCAAGGTGGCCGCGCAGGACACCGATGGCAAGGCGATCGAGCTCGAGGTGGAAGGCCCGCTGGCCGTGTGCATCCAGCACGAGATGGACCACCTGCAGGGCAAGCTGTTCGTCGACTACCTGTCGCCGCTGAAGCGCTCGCTGCTGCTGAAGCGGATGGAAAAGAAGCGGCGGCAGAGCGCTTGAGGGCAGGGATCGGGGATCCCTGATCCGGAACAGCGCGCGCTCCGCTGGCGCGTGAGCGGGTAAGCTTCCGCACCTCGTCCTGACGGCCGTAGCCGCGTGCGCATCGTCTTCGCCGGAACACCCGAGTTCGCGCTGCCTTCGCTGCAGGCCTGCCTTGCGGGTGCGGACGTCGTGGCCGTCTACACGCAGCCGGATCGCCCTGCCGGGCGCGGACGGAGGCTCGCGCAGAGCCCGGTCAAGCAGGCGGCGCTGGCGGCCGGGATCGCGGTCGAGCAGCCGGAAACGTTGCGTGATGCGGGCGCCCGCGCGCGGCTGCGGGCGCTCGCGCCCGACCTGCTGGTGGTGGTGGCGTACGGGCTGATCCTGCCGCGCGCGGTGCTGGCGATCCCGCGCCTGGGCGCCTGGAACGTGCACGCCTCGCTGCTGCCGCGCTGGCGTGGCGCGGCGCCGATCCAGCGTGCGATCCTCGCCGGCGACACGCAGACGGGCGTGTGCCTGATGCAGATGGAAGCCGGCCTCGACACCGGGCCGGTGCTGCTGCAGCGGCGCACGCCCATTGCACCCGGCGACACCGGCGGCACGCTGCACGACCGCCTCGCCGCGCTGGGTGGCGACATACTGGCCGAGGGCCTCGCGCCCGCCGCCGCCGGCAACCTGCCGCCCGCGGTGGCGCAGGCATCGACCGGCGTCACCTACGCGCACAAGCTCGACAAGGCGGAAGCGCGGCTGGACTGGCGCGACTCCGCCGACGCCCTCGCCCGCAAGGTGCGCGCCTTCGATCCCTGGCCGGTGGCCGAAGCGCTCGTCAACGGCGAGCGCCTGCGCCTGTGGGATGCCGAAGCCGTCGACGTGCCGGCGGCGGCGCCACCCGGCAGCGTGGTGGCCAGCCACGCCGATGCCGTCGATTTCGCCACCGGCGAGGGCGTGCTGCGGGTGCGCACGCTGCAACGCGAAGGCGGCCGCCGCATCGGCGCGCGCGACTGGCTCAACGCCCGCCGCGCGCCGTCCTG
>JAEZQS010000088.1 GCA_023412995.1 Pseudomonadota bacterium | reverse complement strand
CGCAGGTCCTGCTCGAAGGACGCGCGGCCGGCATCGCCCGCGGCAGGCGCATTGGCGACCTTCGCCGCCAGGGCGCGCCCGTCGCCGTCCTGCGCGAGCGCGCGCGCCGCATCAAGCATCGCGCAGCGGAAATCGAGCGCCTGCGCCGCCACCTGCAGTTCCAGCGCGAGCACGCGCCCGAGGTCGTCGGCCATGTCGAGCACGTGGCGCGCCTCGTTGGCACCCATCGAGACATGGTCTTCGGCGTTCGCGCTGGTCGGGATCGAGTACACCGACGCGGGGTGGGCCCGCGTGGCGAGGTTGTTGACCAGCGCGGCGGCGGTGTACTGCACGATCATGTAGCCCGAATCGGTGGCATCCTCGTTGCCGACCAGGAACGCGGGCAAGCCGTCGCTGGTGGCCGGATCGACCAGCTTGGCGATGCGCCGTTCGGAAATCGACGCCAGCACCGGGATCGCCGCCTTCACGTAGCTCATCGCCAGTGCCAGCGGCATGCCGTGGAAATGGCCTGCCGACACCACCTGCTCGGCCACCGCCTCGCCTTCGCTGGCGGGAAACACCAGCGGATTGTCGGTGACCGCATTGAGCTCGATGTCGATCACGCGGCAGGCCTGCGCCACCGCATCGCGTACCGCGCCGTGCACCTGCGGCAGGCAGCGCAGGCTGTAGGCGTCCTGCGGCTGGTGCTTCTTGCCGCCACGGAACGGCAAATGGTCGCGGTAGAAGGCTTCGCGCCCGACGCGCCGTTCCGGCGCCAGCCATTCCCAGGCAATGTCGAAGTGGCGCGCGCCGCCTTCGGCGGCCGGCCATGCCGCGGCATGCCACGGTGCGAATCGCGGCACGCGGTGGTAATCGCAATCGAGCAGGGTCGAGCCCTCGACCAGCGCGCGGACGCGCCGCGCGGTTTCCACCTGCCCGGGATGCGGGCGCAGCGCGTGCACGTCGGCGCGGAACGCGCCGCTGCGGCCGGCAAAGGCCTCCAGCGACATCGCGCCGGCAAGGTCGGCCGTCGCCAGCAGGATCTCGAGGCGGTCCAGCGCCAGCACGGCGCAGGCGAGCATCTGCGCGGTGCCGTTGTTGAGCGCGAGTCCTTCCTTGTACGAGAGCTGCACCGGCGTGATGCCGACGCGCTGCAGTGCCTGCGCGCCGGGCATGCGCTCGCCTTCGACGAACGCCTCGCCACCGCCGAGCAGCACGATCGCGAGGTGGGAGAGCGGAGCGAGGTCACCGCTCGCGCCGACCGATCCCAGGCGCGGGACCACCGGCACCACGCCGCGGTTGAGCAGCTGCGCCAGCGCCTGCAGCGTGGCCACCCGGATGCCCGAGTGCCCGCGCATCAGCGTGTTGATGCGGATGGCGAGCATCGCGCGCACCACCTCGGCGCCGAACGGCTCGCCGACGCACACAGCGTGGCTCACGATCAGGTTGTGCTGCAGCTCGGCGGCCAGCGTTTCGCCCTGCCGAGGCGGGTTTCCGCCCGGCTGGCCGTCGCGCGCACGCCGGCTGCCGAGCAGCTTGTCGGCATTGCTGCCGAAACCCGTGGTGACGCCGTAGATCGGCACGCCCTCGTCGACCCGCGAAGCGAGGAATGCCGCGGCACGCTCGACCGCCGCCAGCTGGCCGGCGTCGAGTTCCACGGCCGCGCCGTGGCGGGCGATCGCGACGAGCTGCGCGCGCGTCAGGCTGGTGCCGTCGAGGAGAATGGTCTGCATGGGGTGTCTGCCGGGAGTGGATCGCCGTGCGCAGGGCCTTCGGCCCGCCGCCCTGCCTCAGGGAGCGCGCACCGCTTCGGCCTGCAGCCAGGCCACGACGTGCGCGCGCGGCACGTCCGACTGGGACTGGCGCCGCAGGTCCTTGACGGCCACCACGTCGCGCGCGACCTCCTCCGGTCCCAGCACCAGCACGAAGCGGATCCCGGCGCGGTCGGCGTACTTGAACTGCCGCGCCAGCTTGCCGCCGTCCACGACCGCCTCGGTGTTGATGCCGCCGGCACGCAGCTCGCCCGCCAGGGCCAGCGTCTGCGGCAGCAGCGCGTCGTCCATCTGCGCCACCAGCGCCTGCACCGTGCTGGTGCCGCCCGGAAGCAGTCCGGCTTCGCGCAGCTGCCAGTAAAGCCGGGTGGCGCCGATCGAGATGCCAACGCCCGGGAGGCGCGATTTCGTGTAATGCCCGGCGAGGTCGTCGTAACGCCCGCCGGAACAGATCGAGCCGATCTGCGGGTGGTCGTCGAGGGTGGTCTCGTAGACGGTTCCGGTGTAGTAGTCGAGGCCGCGCGCAATGGAGAGGTTCAGCGCGAAGTCCTGCTCCGGCACGCCGTAGGCCGCGATGAGTCCGAGCACCTCGCGCAGTTCCGCCCGGCCCTGTTGCAGCGACTCGCTGCCCTCGCCGAGCGAGTCGAGCTTCTCCAGCGCCTGCGCCAGCGACGTGGAGCGGAAGCCGGTGAAGGCGAGCAGGCGATCGACCGCGTCGGCCGGCAACGCGAAACCATCGCCCGCGAGCGTTGCGCGCACCGCCTCCACGCCGCGCTTGTCGAGCTTGTCCACCTCGCGCAGCACGGCCGCCTGGCGCTCCGGCTCGGCGATGCCGAGCCCTTCCAGCCAGCCGCGCATCAGCTTGCGGTTGTTGAGGTGGATGGTGAATGGGCCGATCGCGAGGTCGCGGAACACGGCGTGGATCACCGCCGGCAGCTCGGCGTCGTGGCGCACCGACAACGCATCCTTGCCCACCACGTCGATGTCGCACTGGTAGAACTCGCGGAAGCGCCCGCGCTGCGCCCGCTCGCCGCGGTAGACGCGCTGGATCTGGTAGCGGCGGAACGGGAACACCAGCTCGCGTTCGTGCTCGGCGACATAGCGCGCCAGCGGCACGGTGAGGTCGAAGCGCAGCGCCAGCTCGGGCTTCTCGCCCTGCTCCAGCGCGCCGGTCGATTGCACGAAATACACCTGCCGTTCGGTCTCGCCCCCCTCCTTGGTGAGCAGGACGCTGGCGTACTCCATCACCGGCGTTTCCAGCGGCAGGAAGCCGAAGCGCTCGAAGTTGCGCCGGATCGCGTCCAGCATCGACTGGAATGCGACCTGGTCGAGCGGCAGCAGCTCGAGCACGCCGGGCATGGTGCGGGCCTGGGTCGGAGCCATCGTCAATTCCATGGGGCAGCCGGGTCGGAGGATCGGCTACGGGCACGAAGCCCTCGATCATAGCATCCGCGCGCATCCAGGCTGGCGCAGCGGCCTTGCAGCGCCTGTCGCGGGCGTCACGCCGGGGTATCGGTGTGCGCCGGCGCCGTACGCGGGCGAGGGGGCGAACCGGCACGTCTCCCGGCGGCACGCTCGCAGGAGGGCACGAACCCTTCTGCGAACCAGCGCTGCCAGGTGGGCGGGGCGGCCCAGGAAGCCCATACGTCGCGCAGGCTGGCAAGGGTCGCCGCGCCGGGCGCGAGGCGGCAATGTGCATAGGCAAGCTGCAGGCGCTCGAACGCCGCGCCCTTGCCGGACTGCTGTCCGACCCGGGCGCGCCAGGCGAGCACGTTTTCGAGGCCGCGTGCCGCATCGCCATACGCGCCAGCCACGAGGCTTGCCGTCGCCCGCAGGCTGCGTACGCTCCAGGCCGGCTTGTCGGTGTCCGCACGTGTCGCAAGCGGTCGCTGCAGCAACTCGTCGAGCAGGCGGATCGCTTCTGCGCTGCGCCCGTCCAGGAGTGCGTGGGCGGCATAGTGGTAGGTGATCACGTGGACCCAGCGGTCGTTGCGGGTGAACCATGCGCGCGCCTCGCGCAGCGCCTCCGCATGCAGGGATCGCGCTTCGTCCAGTCGCCGCTGGTCGACGAGCGAACGGGCCAGCGCGGACTTGATCTTGATGGCGGTGGAAGGATCGGCCAGGCGATGTGATTGTGCGATCTGCAGCGCCTTGCGCAGCCGCGCCTCGCCCGCGGCCGGATCCGAACGCATCTCGACCAGCGCGAGATTGAATTGCGCCGAGACATGGCTCTGCAGCATGCGCGGATCGTCGAGGCGGTCGGCAGTCAAGGCGATGATTTGCGCGTAAACCGCCGGCGCCTTGCCAGCCTGCCCCGCTTCCTCTGCGTAAATGGCCTGCTGTTGGCGCACGCTGATCGCCAGCGCCGGGTCGGCGATGTCCGCCAGCAGGGCCGCTGCGTGCTCGATGCCGTCCAGTGCTGCCTTCGCGTGGCCGAGCTTGGACTGGCTGCCGGCATGCTCGACCCAGGCACGCGCAAGCGTCGTGGGGTCCGGGGCGGCGAGCGTGGACAGCAGTTCCAGCGCGAGGTCGGCGGTGGCCAGCGATCGCTGGTACTGGCCAAGGTTGCCGAGAGCCGAGCTCGCCGCAACGAGCAGCGCCGCGCGCGTCGCCGCGGGCCGCGCGTCGTCGGTCGCGAGGTTGCTGACGCTGCGCTGCAAGAGCTCCGCGGCACTGACGTCGCCCCGTTCCACCTCGCTCGGCCGGACGCCGGCAAAGAGGTCGCCGAAATAGCTGGCAAGGGCCTGCGCCTTGTCGCGCTCGTAAGCCACCGCGGCCAGTTGCTGGCGCGTGCGGACGGCGTCGTAGACCATGAATCCGGCGCCCACGATCAGGATGGCGATGCCCGCCGCCACCGACGGCCAGCGTCGGCGCAAGAACGCGCGGGCACGGTATCCGCGTTCTCCCAGGCGGGCTTCGACGGGCTCGCCTGCCAGCCAGCGGGCAAGGTCGCTGGCAAGCGCATCGGCGGTGGGGTACCGGTCTTCGGCGCGCTTGCGCAGGGCCTTGAGCGCGATGGCGTCCAGGTCGCCATCGCGGGCG
>JAEZQS010000062.1 GCA_023412995.1 Pseudomonadota bacterium | reverse complement strand
ACGATGCGCTGGCCGGCGTGGCCGACAGCGGCGAGGCACCGGCGGTGCCGCCGCGGCTCCCGGCGGGGCGGCCCGACGCCTCGCTGGCCCAGCTGCCGGACCTGCTGCTGATCGACGGCGGCAAGGGCCAGGTGCAGCAGGCGATCGACGTGCTGAACGAGCTTGGCCTCGAGGGCGTGCCGGTGGTCGGGGTCGCCAAGGGCGACGCGCGCCGCCCCGGCGACGAGACCTTGATCCTCGGTCGCACAGGCCGCACGCTGTGGCCCGGGCCCGGTTCGGCCGCCTCGCACCTGGTGCAGGCGGTGCGCGACGAGGCGCACCGGTTCGCCATCACCGGCCATCGTGGCCGGCGCGAGAAGGCGCGCGAAGCCAGTACCCTCGAGGAAATCGCCGGCGTCGGCGCGCGCCGGCGCTCGGCCCTGCTGCGGCACTTCGGCGGACTCGGCGGGCTGTCCAGGGCCGGCATCGAGGAACTCATGCAGGTGAAGGGCATCAGCCGTGAACTGGCCGAGCGCATCTACGCCACCTTCCACGGATGATCGAGCGATGAAGATCACGATACCGACCGCGCTGACGCTGTTCCGCATCGTGCTGTTGCCGGTCATGGTGGTGGTGTACTTCTCGCACGAGTTCGTGCCCGGTATCCCGCTGCGCTTCGCCAACATCGGCTCGGCCACCATCTTCATCCTGGCCGCCGTCACCGACTGGCTCGACGGCTGGATCGCGCGCCGCTTCGGCATGAGTTCGGCCTTCGGCGCCTTCCTCGACCCGGTCGCCGACAAGCTGATGGTGGCGGTGACGCTGTTCCTGCTGGTGCAGAGCCACGCGACGCCCTTGCTCGCGATCACCGCCGCGGTGATCGTCGGGCGCGAGATCAGCATCTCCGCCCTGCGCGAATGGATGGCCGAAATCGGCCAGCGGGCGACCGTGCGCGTGGCGATGATCGGCAAGATCAAGACGGCGATGCAGATCGTCGCCATCGTCGTGCTGCTGCTCGAGCACAACAAGGAAGCCGAGCTGCTGCGCTACTGGCGCGTCGGCGAGGCGCTGCTGGTGATCGCCGCGGTGCTCACCATCTGGTCCGGCCTTTCCTACCTGCGCGCCGCCTGGCCCGCGCTGCGCGACCAGCCTTGAGGGGCGAGGGGCGATTTCGAGCACACGGCCAGCACCACGCATTGCTCTCTGCTTGAACCATTCCCCATTCCCGATTCCCCATTCCCGCTCGCGCAGCGCGCCGCGCGCGCCGCGCGAGCAGGGATTGACACCCGGCAGTCTTCCCGTAATATGCGCGTCCCACGCGGGAATAGCTCAGTTGGTAGAGCACGACCTTGCCAAGGTCGGGGTCGCGAGTTCGAGTCTCGTTTCCCGCTCCAGATTGCCGTCGAAGCCCCGGTTCGCCGGGGCTTGTCGTTTGTGCCTCGCCTCACACGCGGCGGCGCCGCCCACGCGGCCGCTGCGCGATTGGTCACCGGCCTGGTGGCAGAGTGGTCATGCAGCGGCCTGCAAAGCCGTGTACGCCGGTTCGATTCCGACCCAGGCCTCACCTCCCGCGTTTCACCCTCCCGGCTGACTGCCATCGCACCCTCGCGGCGGCCGGCGTGTGCGCGTTCAGGCGCGGCCTTCCATCGTGTGGCGGTCCCACCACGGAGACCTGCCCATGTCCGATGACACCAGCGACCGCGGCGCTGCCGACCGTTCGCGCGTCAGCCTCAGCCAACCCTGGGAAGTGCGGTACTGGACGGAAGCGCTGGGCGTTTCCGAACAGCAGCTGCGCGACGTGGTCGGTCGCGTCGGCAACAGCGCGGACGCCGTGCGGGCCGCACTGCGCGGCTGATTGCCGCATCCTCCGGAAGGTTGCCGCGTCTCCTGCGGCGCGGCCGCGGGTGCCCGTCGTTCGCGCTGGCTGGGCCTATGGCCGTGGCCGGCGTGCCGGCGAGCCGCTACCATCGTCGCGCACGCTCCCGCCCGGATGGCGAAACCGGTAGACGCAGGGGACTTAAAATCCCCCGGCCGCAGGCCGTGCCGGTTCGAGTCCGGCTCCGGGCATTCGCGCTGCACGGCAGGGTGGCTCGTGTGGTGCACGGCGTGCCGTGGCGTCCTTGCGCCGCGAGGGAGGGCGCCGCCCGCGGACATCAGGAGGATGCAATGAACAAGGGCGACTTCATCGGGGCGTGCCTTCCCGGCACGCTGCTGCGTTCGGGCACCGACCGCTACACCGTGCTGAGCGACTACGATGCGAGCCACGGCATCGGCGGCAGCGTGGTCGGTTTCACCATTCCCGCCGCGTTGCTCGCGCAGCTGCAGGCCGAGGGCCTGGTGCAGCAGGACCGCGTCCTCCTCTACGGCCCTTCCACCCGGCCGAACGATTCGAAACAGAACATGGATCGCTACCTGGACGTGCTGCGCCAGCTCGGGCCGGTCGCCGTCACCGACTGATCCGGTCTGCCGCGGACGAGTCCTGCTGCGGCCGTGCAGGCAGGGCGCGGCAGCGCGCCAGCCGCCTGCGATGCACAACCCGCGTCAGAACCGCAGCCGCGCGAACACCGACGGGCCGTCGAGGTCGACGTGCAGGTTGGCATCGTAGAGGTCCGCCTTGCGATCCAGGCGGATGCGCGTGCCGCCGTACTCGACGCCGACGCCGAAGGACTGCCATGGGAACCATTCCAGGCCAACGCGTGCATCGTAGATGTGGCCCGACAGGGGCCCGCTGTCTTTCCAGATGCCCGAGGCGTTGGCATAGGCGCGAAGCTCGTCCGAGAAGGCGTGCTTCCACCCGAGGTTGAGCAGCGGCGCGACCGCATCGTCCTTCCAGCGGACGGCGGTGGCGCCGCTCTCGCCGCCCAGCGTCGCCGCGCCGAGCAGGCCGAATTCCGCCCGGTAGTACACCGCGCCCAGCCCGAGTCCGAACACGTTGTCGTCGTCGCCGATCCACCAGTGCCAGGCGGCGCTGGCGGCGGTGAAATCGAACGTGCCGGTGATGGTGGAGTCGAGCTGGAACGGCACGCCCTGGAAGCTGAAGGGGCTGGTCAAGAGCTGCGTGGTGGTGCGATCGAGGGTGTAGTAGTCGAACGTGAAGCCCTGGCGGTCGAACAGCAGGAACTCGGCGCGCGCGCGGCCGACGGTCTCGTGCCCGCTCGCCAGCTCCAGCTCGCCCGTGGCAAGGCTGCCATCGACGGTGGCGGCACGCACCGTCAGCGCGGTATCGGGGAAGTAGCCGCCCAGCCAGAGGCTGACCCGGTCGAGCGACCGCGGCAGCTCGGCATGTGCCAGCGGCGTTGCCATCAGGGCGGCGAGCAGCAGGCAGCGGGTGAGGGGAGCACGGCGCATGGCTGGGGTTCCGTCAGATGGGGCGCTGCAGTATAGGAAGCGCGCCGGTGCCGGCGCTGAATCGAGCACAACGCGGGCAGGGCGTGCGGCGCGGAAGGAGTCGATCGAAGTGCGCGCGACGCCTGCCCGGGGCGATCACTTGATTGCGGCAAGCGCGGCATCCACGTCGTCCGATGGCAACCGGAGAGATCCTTGGAAGACCCGCGGCTGGCAGGCTTCTTCAGCGCGTTCCCGATGCAGGCGGTGGACTCGGCCAGCCTGGATGCGACGCTGGCGGAAACCGCGACGCCAGTGGCCATCCTGTTCCTGTGGGGGCGCGACTGCCCCAACTGCGATAGCGCCAAGCGCGCGATGCTGGCGGAGCCGGCGCGCCTGCGCTGGCCAGGCGTCGCCTGGCTGCACGGCAACGTGTATGTCGATCCGGATCTCGGCACGCGCTTCGGCTTGCACGGCATCCCGGCGTTCATCGTGTTCCGCAACGGGCGCAAGGTTGGCCGCATCACGCCATGGCCGGGACCCGCCGCGTTTGCCGAAGCCATCGAGCGTCAGCTCGCGCTGGCCGCCGCCTGAGGGCAAGGCGAATCCCGCTGGGCGCCGCACTGCCACTGTTGGCGCGTCCCTTGCTTCGATCCCGGCAGTGGCCGATGGGGAGAGGGAAATGACGCGATTGCTGACGTTCTGCCGGACGGCGTGTCCGCCGGCGCTGCGCCAGATCCTGCCGGTGATCGGCGCGCTGGTTTCCATCCGCCCGGAGCACACCACCGTGGCGGCCTCGATCCCGGGACTGGGTGCCTGCCGAAGCACCTACTGCAAGCCCGAGCGACGCACCACGGCGACCTGAGTCGCCCAGTGTCAGATTCGCGCAGACCCTGTCAGCCCGCCATCCGCCAGACCCGGCCAGGGACTGCCGCTGCCATCGTGTACGCGCTGCAGCTCGCAGGGTTCAGCAACGGAGAATCCGAATGAGCTACGACATCCTCAAGAACCTGGGCCTGGACCATCTCGATGCCCGTTCGCCGGAATTCCTGCGTGCGCTGGAGCGCCTGCAGCGCGAGGCCTGGCGCAGCCTGCAGCAGGAAGATCGCCCCGCGGGCGACGAGGCGGAAACCATCGTCGGCTAGAGGATGGAGCCGCGTCCCGGCGGGAGCGCGGCCATCCCTGGCCGCCCTGCTACCGTCCTCGTGCCGACGATCAGTCGTCGTCGTGGTCCATGCTCGTGCTGTGCTTGTAGTGCTTCACCACCCACTCGTGGCGCTCGTACGGGCGCTCGGTGTCGAGGTCGATCGTCACGCCGCCGCTGGTGACGTAGGTGCGGTCAGCCACCGGCAGCTCCAGGCCGGAACGCCATTCGCCGTCTTCCTGCCAGTAGTACGTCTTCGTGTCCGGCGCGAAATAGATGTCGTGGTCGCCGTAATACACGTAGCGGTGATGGCCTTCCTGGGTCGTCTTGGTGGTGGTGGTCGTCGTTTCGGGCGTGTGGTCGGTCTGCTGGGCGATGGCCGGCGCGCCGGCCGCC
>JAEZQS010000048.1 GCA_023412995.1 Pseudomonadota bacterium | reverse complement strand
GGGCTGGGGCTGGGGCTGGGGGAAAGCGTAGGGCCGGGCGCGGGGGGTCGGGACGACGGATTCCGTTGCCGTCGCGCGCCCGGACGCCGGCTGGCGGGCCTATACTCCCTTCCCCGCGCGGCAGTCCGGCAGCACCGCGCGTGGCCACGGGGGAACCCATCGCGGGCATCGATACGGGCAGCTCAACCACAGGCGCACCGTCATGCCCTGCCGGCTGGCGGCCGACGCGAGCCGGAGGTATCCCATGCAGCATGCAAGCTGGCGCCATTACGCGGCGTATCGCGCCGCCGTCCTTGTCCTCGCGGGCACATTCGCGACCTGCGCGTTGACCGCCGCCGCGGCACCGCCGGTGCCGCAACCGGTCCTCACGGTCAACCAGCTGCTCGGCGAGGCCCCGGCCGACGAGTGCTTCGACGGAATCGGCGTCGACTATCCGCCGATGAACCCGGATGGCACCTGCCCGGAAGGCCAGCCGAAGACCAACGAGTCCTACATCTGGGGCCTCACCGAGGAAAGCGGCAAGCTCTGGTTCGGCACGATGGCCAACACCGCCTGCATCCTCGACGGGCACGGCAGCGACACCACGCCGACCGAAAGCAACCTGTTCGTGTGCGAGTTCGCCCAGAGCCAGTACGCACGCAACCATCCCGCCATCCCCGCCACCCTCGGCGACTGGCGCCCGCCCTCCATCTATGCCTACGACCTTGCCAGCGGCACGCTCGCCAGGCGGCCGGTCAACGATCCGCTGATCCTCAACACGCTCGGCTTCCGCGGCGCCGGCTCGATCGACAACATCGCCTTCCTCGGCGGCCAGAGCCTGACCGGCACCAGCGCGAACGTGTTCGCGTTCAAGGCCGACACCGGCTTCTATCTCGGCTCGTGCGCACTCACGCAGTACACCTACATCCGCAAGTGGCAGGTAGTCGACGGCGTGCTGTACGTGGGCGCCGGATCCGCCACCCGCGGCGCCGTGCTGCGCTGGGATGGGAACCTGGCGAGCTTCCGCGGCAACTTCTGCAACGCCTTCACCGAAGTGGGGCGCATGACGGCCGACGCCGCCAACGTCAGCCGCTACACCGGCGGCGACGGCCAGGATCGCCTCGCCGTCACCACCGTGCCGATCCGCGTCGATGGCAGCGGTACCGGCGCGGGCGTCGGCCTGTGGATCAGCCCGCCGCTGGGCGCCGACGGCCTGACCGCGGCCGATGCCGGCAACTGGCGCCAGGTGTGGAGTCCGCTGCAATACGACCCCGACCGCGTCGTCGGCCAGTTCGGCTATTCCGGTGGCGCCGTCGAGTCCTACGACGGCTGGCTCTACTGGGGCACCATCCACCTGCAGAACAGCGGCGCGATCCGCGTGCACCAGACCTGCACGCAGCCGTTCTGCTTCGGCCCGGCCACGACGCCCGAAGCGCAGCAGGCACTGGCCAATGGCGTGTACCGCTCGGCCTCGCTCTGGCGCGGGCGCAACCTGGAAAACGCCCGCACGCGCGAGATCCAGCTGCTCTACGGCGAAAGCGAACTGCCCGCCTGCACCGCGCCCGGCACCTTCACGATGCAGCCGACCGGCTGGACGCCGCTGTACGGCGCGTCGGGATTCGGCAACCGCGGCAACGAGTACATCTGGCAGATGGCGGTGTTCGACAACCGGCTCTTCATCGGCACCTACGATGCCTCCATCCTGCAGGGCGTGCTGGCAGGCGCCGGGGCCGATCTCTGGCGCATCGATTCCTCGCTGTCGCCCGCGGTCAACGAGAACTACACCGGGCTGGGCGATCCGCTCAACTACGGCATCCGCGCGCTGGCGCCGCTGGACGACGGCAGCGGCGTCATTGCCGGCATGGCCAATCCGTTCAACCTGGCACCCGGCGGCGGCTGGGAACTGCGCCGCCTGAGCGAGCCTGCGGTGCGCTGACCCGGCGCACGGCATCGCGGGGACCGCATCCACGCGCCGGTACAATGGCGCGATGGATGTAACCCACCTGCTCGACGGGCTCAACGCCGCGCAACAGGAAGCGGTGACCGCGCCGGCCGGGCACTACCTGGTGCTGGCCGGCGCCGGCTCCGGCAAGACGCGCGTGCTCACCCACCGCATCGGCTGGCTGCTGCAGGTAGCCGGCGCCTCGCCGTGGTCGGTGCTGGCGGTGACCTTCACCAACAAGGCCGCCGGCGAGATGCGCGGGCGCACCGGCGCGCTGGTGGGCGAAGCCACGCGCGGCCTCACCATCGGCACGTTCCACGGCATCGCGCACCGCCTTCTGCGCCGCCACTGGCGCGAGGCGCGCCTGCCGGAAACCTTCCAGATCCTCGACGCCGACGACCAGCAGCGGCTGGTCAAGCGCACCATCCAGGGACTTGGCCTCGACGAGGCGCACTACCCGCCGCGGCAGGCGACCTGGTTCATCAATGGCGCCAAGGACGAGGGCAAGCGCCCGGACGCGCTCGATGCCGGCTACAACAACACCACGCGCGTGCTGATCGACATCTACCGCGCCTACGAAGCCGCGTGCCAGCGCGCCGGCCTGGTCGATTTCGCCGAACTGCTGCTGCGCGCGCACGAACTGTGGCTGACCGACGACGCGCTGCTGGCGCATTACCGCGAGCGCTACCGGCACATCCTGGTCGACGAGTTCCAGGACACCAACACGCTGCAGTACGCGTGGGTGCGCGTGCTGGCGGGTTCCACCGGACAGGTGTTCGTGGTCGGTGACGACGACCAGGCCATCTACGGCTGGCGCGGCGCGCGGGTGGAGAACGTGCAGCACTTCCTGCGCGACTTCCCCGCCGCGCGCACCATCCGCCTGGAGCAGAACTACCGTTCCACCGGCAACATCCTCGCCGCCGCCAACGCGGTGATCGCGCACAACCCGGACCGGCTCGGCAAGCAGCTGTGGACCGCCGGCGGCAGCGGCGAGCCGATCGAGGTGTACGCCGCCTACAACGAGCAGGACGAGGCGCGCCACGTCATCGAGCGCATCCGCACGCACCTGCGCGATGGCGCGCGGCATTCCGACACGGCCATCCTGTACCGCTCGAACGCGCAGTCGCGCAATTTCGAGGAACAGCTGATCCAGCACGACATCGCCTACCGGGTCTACGGTGGCCTGCGCTATTTCGATCGCGCCGAGGTGAAGGACGCGCTGGCGTACCTGCGCCTGGTCGCCAACCGCCACGACGATGCCGCGTTCGAGCGCGCGGTGAACACGCCGCCGCGCGGCATCGGCGGGCGCACGCTCGACCTGCTGCGCCAGCGCGCGCGGCGCGAGGACGCCTCGATGTGGGACGCGGTGCTGGGCGAACTGGCAGGAGAGCAGCTTGCCGGACGCGCGAAGAACGCGCTGCGCGCCTTCCTCGAACTCATCGACGGGCTCGCCCGCGACTGCCTCGCCTGCGCGCCGCCGCAGGAAGGCGCCGAACCCGACGAGCCGCTCGCCCTCGCCGGGCAGGTGGAGCACGCGATCGCCCGCGCCGGCCTGCGCGCGTTCTACGAAAAGGACAGCCGCGGCAGCGCCGAGTCGCGGGTGGAGAACCTCGACGAACTCGCCAACGTGGCGAGCCGCTTCCGCCGCACGCCCGAAGACCTCGAAGCGGGCCTGTCCGAACTCGCCGCATTCCTGTCGCACGCCGCGCTAGAAGCGGGCGAAGGCCAGGGCGAGGCGTGGCAGGACTGCGTGCAGCTGATGACGCTGCATTCGGCCAAGGGGCTGGAGTTCCCGATGGTGTTCCTGGTCGGGCTCGAGGACGGCCTGTTCCCGAGTCAGAAATCGACCGAGGAACCGGGGCGGCTGGAGGAGGAACGCCGCCTCGCCTACGTCGGCATCACCCGCGCACGCGAGCGCCTGGTACTTACCTATGCCGAATCACGCCGTCTGCACGGGGTGGAATCCTATGCACGCCCGTCGCGCTTCCTGAGCGAGATCCCGCCCGGCCTGCTCAACGAGGTGCGCCCGCGGGTGCAGGTCAGCCGACCGGCATTCGCGGGCCAGTACGCCGCGCACGCGGCGGATGAGGCACTGCCGTTCAAGCTCGGCCAGGCGGTGGTGCACGCCAGCTTCGGCGAAGGCGTGGTGCTGTCCTACGAGGGCGCCGGCGCGCACACGCTGGTGGAGGTCAACTTCGCCGGCGCCGGACGCAAGCGGCTGGTGCTTGCCTACGCCAACCTCGCTGCGCTGTAGTTGCCGCGGCTGATCGGCTGAAGAACGAAAGCCTGAACCACGAAGGACACGGAGGACACGAAGAACAGCAATAAAGTTTGAAACACCGAGCACACCGAGAAAGCAATCGCAGGGGAAAAGCGCCCCGGTCAGATAGACGGTTGCTCCAGTCCTATCCAGCCACCGCTTTAAACCCTTTTCTTTCTCGGTGTGCTCGGTGTTTCAGGCTGTTGCTTTGGCGCTTTGTCGCTTTGTCGCTTGCTCTCTTCGTGTGCTGCGTATCCAGACGGCCGCCGCCGTGCGTCTGGTCAGCCGCGGCGGCCGCGCTGGCGGAATTCGGCCAGGCGGCCATCGACGACGTCAAGCATCGGCTCGACCGCCTCGCGCGCCTTTTCGGCGGCGTTGAGGCTGGTGAAGCTGACCTGGTCGCCGCTGCTGGTCCACAGCACGCTGCCGTCGGACACGCGGTAGGCCTTGACCCCCAGCTGCACGGTATAGAGGGTCGACGAACGGCCGTAGTACTGCAGTTCCTGCGAGCCCACCGGGCGCGCGTGCACGAACACGACCGCATCGGCGCGACCGGCGAGCGCGCCGAGGTTGGGCCGGCTGCCTTCGGCGTGGCCGCCGTCGATGACGCGGAAGCCGCGCTGGCGCAGCAGGTCCATCAGCGCGTCCTCGGCGGGCGAGGAGATGGCGTCGTCGCCGGCGGAAACGACCGCGATGGTCGGGATTCGCGGCTTGGATGGCGCCGTGGGGCGCGGCGGCGGCGTCACCTTGGCGATTTCGACTGGCGGCGGGGCATCGGCCGCAGCGGCGGCGGCCTGCGCGGCGGGCAGCTCGCGCAGCGCATCGATGCCGGCCTGCGA
>JAEZQS010000034.1 GCA_023412995.1 Pseudomonadota bacterium | reverse complement strand
CCTGCCGCTCTCCCGTGGCAGGCGCGGAGTCGTCAGCGCGTGGCCGGCGCGGCCTGGGGCGGCAAGGGCAGCGGCGCGTTGGCGGTCGGATTGTCCTGGTTCTCCTGCAGCCAGCGCATCGAGCGCTGCACCCGCTCGTAGCCGCTCGGATGGTCGTAGAACAGGAACTCCTCCAGCGGCCCGGGATGGATCTTTCGATAGGTCGACAGGCGCATCGCGGCCATGGCGAATCCGTGCGGCTCGCGCGCGGCGTCGATGCCGAACATGTCGGCCTCGGCCTCGGCCTGGCGGATGATGGTGTTGACCACCGGCGTCACGAGGAAGAAGAACAGCGAGAGGATCGCCACCGCGAGCGGCAGTGCGGCGGGATCCGCGCGGTCGCGCAGGCCCAGCCGCCTGCCCCAGCGGGCGAGGGCGCCGTCGAAGCCGCGCTGCACGAACCAGAATCCAAGTGCCAGCACCAGCGACATGTAGACAACCAGCCGGAACGCGTGGTTCAGCACGTAGTGGCCCATCTCGTGGCCCATCACCGCCTTGATCTCGGGTCCGGAAGTCCGCTCCAGCAGGTTATCGTTGAGCGCCACCCGCGTGGTGCCGAGGAAGCCCGCCACGTTGGCGCTGATGCGCGTGGTCTGGCGCGAGGCGTCGAACTCGACCACGTTGTCGGTCGGCACGCCGTTCGCGCGCGCCAGGGACAGCACCGCCTCGCGCACCGGGCCTTCTCGCAGCGGCCGGTAGTCGTTGAACAGCGGGTCGATGAACACGGGCGAGAGCAGCATCAGGAACAGCGTCAGCACGAACGCGCCGAGGCTGGCGCCGATCCACCAGCGCGCACCCATCCGACGGACCGCGGCGTAGAGGAGTGCCAGCACCGGCGGCACCAGCACCAGCGTCACCAGCAGGCCCTTCAGCTGGTCGCCGAACCAGCCACCGAAACCCTGCGTCGCCAGGCCGTACTGGTGTTCGCGCACGAAGCCCTGGTAGATCGCGAGGGGCAGGCCGAGCAGAAATGCCGCCACCACCCATTGCAGGCCATAGAGGAGCACCTGCACCCACGGCTTGCGGCTGCGGCGCTCGGCGAAATCACGCATGCGCCGCGAAAGGCCGCTGCCGAGCAGGATGGCCGCCACCAGGAACCCGTACAGCAGCCCCCACAGCTGCAACCAGTAGCCGCCCTCGAAGTAGGCATCGGAGCGGGCACGTTGTTCGGGCGTCAGCAGGTCGATGTAGGCCTGCGTCGCACGCTCGACGTCGAACGCCGGTCCCGGCCGTGCCGCCGCCGGGATCTGCAGGCCCGGCGGCAGATCGCGTGGAGCAGCGGGTGCCCCGGCCGCCTGCAGCAGACCGCTGCCGGCCAGCCACAATGCGACCAGGGTGAGTGCACGCAACAGGTTTGCCATCGACCATCCCCTGCGACCCCGAAGGGTGCAGCGTCGGGGATGGCCTACGGCGCGTCAAGACGCCGCCGGTAGGGATTCCGTGCGGCGCCCCGTGCCGGCGGGACTACTTGCCGCCGCCGGCCCGGCTGATGGTGAAGCCGCCGACGCTGACGCCGAGCGACACCCCCTCGCCGGCCCCGGCAAGCGCCAGCGAGACGGTACCCTTGGACAGGACCTGGGCGGTGCCGGCCTTGACCGCGCCCGCATCGGCCGAACCCTGCGCGTAGGTACCGAGGACGTCCTCGATGCGGTGCACGTCGGTGAAGCGGCCTTCGCCGTTGTCGATGTGCGACTTGCCGACGGTCAGCCCGCCGCCCTTGGCCTCGATGCGCACGGCCATCGACTGGCCATTCTCGCAATGCACGGTGCCGTGGCCTTCGGCGTGCTTGTAGATGAGCGACCAGCCGGTCAGTGAAAAGCGCAGCTTGCAGTCGAGGGTCGCCTGCTGTGCCTGCGCCACGCTGCTGCCGCCGGCCATTGCCAGCGCCAGGACGATGCCGGTTGCCGTGAGACGTCGTTTCATCGCCGATCCTCCTCGAAGCGGGGTCGGCAGTCTCTGCGCGCACGCCTGAACGGGCCGGAACTTGCCCCCGCACGCGGCCGGCCGGGCGGGTGCATCATGGACCGCAGGATCGGCTGCCAGCGCCCCGGGCGCGGGCATCGTGCACTGCCGGGGACGCGCCATGGTGCTCAAGCAACTGTTCCACGCGCAGGGCAGCGACGGAAGGGACTACGAGGTCCACGTCTATGTCGAGCCGGCGAGCCATGCCAACGCGCACATCGAGCGCCTGGCGCGGGTGTGCCTGGCCGACGGCAGCGAACTGCGCGTGCTCGGCCACCGCCATTACCGGGTGGTGGCCACCGGGATCGAGCTGCAGGCCACCGATCCGGACGCGATCTGAGGCATCAGGCGCGCGCCGGGGGTTTCCAGCGGGCGGGCGCAAAGCCGCCTACCTCGAAATGCAGGGTGCGGCGCTGGCCTTCCTTGTCCGTCACCTCGAGCCGCAGCTCCTGCGCGCGCTGCAGTCGCTCGACGAAATCCTTCTCGCCCTCGATGAAGAGCGCCGGCTCGCCGGTTGGCGGAAGGTAGGCCTTGAGCTGGCGCGCCTGGTCGTCGAAATGCGCCGCCACCCGGCAGGTGGCGCGGCAGGTGAATCCCTTGCCGCCGTCGTAGAGGTACACGCTCTCGCCCCAGTCCGAGTGGCGCCGCAGCACCAGCCGCACGCGCCGGGACTCCACCGCGTCGTCGCTGTAGATCGAGGCGGTCGACTGGTTGCCGCCGGATTCTTTGCCGGACTGGTAGCTCCACAGGCGCTCGAGCCGGCGCCGGGTGGCAATGGCGCTGGCCTTTGCGGTGGTGTCGGCAAGGGTTTCGCGCACTTCGCGCGCGGCAAGGCTGCCCGGGAAGCGGCTGACGATGCCCTCGCCGATGGGTGCCGCCAGTTCCCACGATTTTTCCTGCTGCAGCTGGCGGTAGATCGCGAGCTCCTTGTTGGCCTGCACTTCACCCGCCTGCGCCGCAGCGGATTCGGCCGGCGGCGGTGCCGGGGCCGAACACGCCGCCAGCAGCAGGGCGACAGCCAACGTGGCGGAACTCAGGCGAGGACACGGCATGGCGAGGCCCGGATGGACAAACGCGCATGCTACCGCGCGCGGCGGCCATCCCGGCGGCCTGCCGACACCCGCCGTTCAGGAGTGCCGGCAGGTATCGCGTCCGGCGTTCCGCTCGTAGGTGGAGACGCGCTCGTCGCGCTCGTGCCCGGGCCGCGTGCGGCGCATCAGGCGACACGCCTCGCTGCGCGGCAGCGGCGTGGCGGAAACGCGAACGTTTGCCGAGGCGCCGCGGGCGCCCGCAGCCGCGGTGCGGATCGTGGCCGGGCACCGTGCATGGCGATAGAACACCTCGCCGTTCGCCGCCTCGCAGCGCCAGGACAGCGGCGCCGCCGG
>JAEZQS010000007.1 GCA_023412995.1 Pseudomonadota bacterium | reverse complement strand
GGGCTGGGGGCTAGGGGCGAGGGGCGAGGGGCGAGGGCGGGGCAGAGGGTTGGGGCCAGGGTCATGCGCCAGGCGCAACGGGTCGTCCTGTCGGTGCGCACGGTGGGGATAATGCGCCATTTGCCGGCTGCCCTTTGCCTTTGCTGCCTTTGGTCACCAGCGCAGTGTCCTATTTACTGGCCCCAGCCCCTAGCCCCTCGCCCCTGCCCAGTGGCAGGCGCACCTCCACCTCGAGGCCGCCGTCGGCGACGTTGCACGCCTCGATGGTGCCGCCGTGGCGTTCGATGGCGCGGCGGGCGATGGCCAGGCCGAGGCCGGTACCGCCGCTGCGGCGCGCACGCGCGCGATCGGTGCGGTAGAAGGGTTCGAAGATGCGCACGAGGTCCTCCTCCGGCACGCCGGGCCCGTGGTCGCGCACGCGCACGAGCGCGCAGCTGCCCTCGCGCGCCAGGCGCACGGCGACGGTGGTGCCGTCGGCGGTGTACGCCAGCGCATTGCGGATGATGTTCTCGAACGCGCTGTACAACTCGGCGTGCGAGCCGGCCAGCGCCAGCCGTTCGCAGCCCGCGAGCACCACCTTGCGCCCGCGCGGTGCGCCCTCGTAATCGGCGTTGGTGATCACGTCTTCCAGCAGCGCGTCGAGCGCGACCTGGTCGTGCGTGTTGCCGGCGGCGGTTTCCAGCCGCGACAGTTCCAGCGCCTGCGAAAGCATGGCCTCGAGGCGGTCGATCTCGCGTTCCATCCGGTCCAGCGCGGCAGTGACTTCCGGGGTGCCGGGCGTGCTGCCACGCGCCAGTTCCAGCGCGACGCGCTGGCGCGCCAGCGGCGAGCGCAACTCGTGCGAGACGTCGCGCACCAGCCGGCGGTGGCTTTCCACCAGGGTCTTGATGCGTGCGGCCATGGCGTCGAATTCCGCCGCCAGCGCGCTGGCTTCGGCACTTCGTCCGAAGCGCAGTGGCCCGACCCGCGCGTCGAGATCGCCTTCGGCAAAACGCCGCGTGCTGGCGCGGATGCGCGACAGCGGCGACACCACGTAGGCCGCCAGCAGCGCGGCGAAGGCCGCGCTCACGCCCATGGCCACCAGGATGTTGGTCCAGAACGTGCGCGAGCGCCGGAACACCAGGCGCGAGAAGAAGTTGCCCTCGAGCGCCGCGACCGCGGCATAACGCTGGCCGTCGCGGGTGAGCACCTGCCGCGCGCGCACGCGCTCCGTGCCGACCGTGGGCGCCGGGCCGGTGCCGGTCCCGGGCGTGTGCATGGCTTCGTTCGCGGCCTCGTCGATGCGCGCGCTGGCGCGGCGACCGAGCAGTTCGCTGCCATCGGCCTGGAACACGTACACGCTGACCGGGCCGAATCCGGCGCTGGTACGCAGCCATTCGCGCGTGGCGTCCTCGCCACGGTGGCGCAGCTCGCGCGAGGTGCGGCTGAGGAGATCGTCCATCGCCGCCTGCAGGCGGGTGATGGCGAGGCCGGGGATCTGCTGGCTTTCGTAGTTGCGCGTGCTGATCCAGGCAAAGGCGAGCAGCACGGCGACCGTGGCGGTCCAGAATGCGGCGAAGATGCGCCAGAACAGGCGGCGCGTCATGGCCGTGCCGGTGCGGGGGCGGCCCCCTGCGTCATGGCGTTTCGTCGAGCTGGCGCAGCAGGTAGCCGCTGCGGTGGATCGTGGTGATGGGC
The DNA here is from genome assembly GCA_023412995.1 of Pseudomonadota bacterium. GTDB lineage: Bacteria > Pseudomonadota > Gammaproteobacteria > Xanthomonadales > Rhodanobacteraceae > Dokdonella_A. The sequence continues at coordinate 7,666 of JAEZQS010000007.1, read as the reverse complement.
GACGCGCCGTCCGCAGCGTCGCCGAGCTTGCGCCGCAGGTTCGACACGTGGACGTCGATGGAGCGGTCGAACGGACCCAGCGGGCGCCCCAGCACCGTCTGCGAGATGCGTTCCTTGCTGACCACCCGGCCCGCTTCGCGCAGGAGCAGCACCAGCAGGTCGAATTCGGTCGCGGTGAGCGCGACCGGGCGGCCGTCGACGCTCACGCTGCGCGAGGCGGCACGCAGGGCGATCGGCCCGTTGCGCAGGTCCGTCAGCGCCTCGTGGCCTTCGCCGCGTGCGCGCCGCAGCACCGCGCGCAGGCGCGCAGCCAGTTCGCGCGGGTTGCAGGGCTTGGGCAGGTAGTCGTCGGCGCCGAGCTCGAGGCCGAGGATGCGGTCGATGTCCTCGCCGAGCGCCGTCAGCATCAGCACCGGCAGGGCGGACTCGCGCCGCAGCTCGCGCAGTGCGTCGAGCCCGGAGCGGCCCGGCATCATCACGTCCAGCACGAGGGCGTCGAACGGCTCGGCGCGTGCCGCTGCCAGCGCCTCGTCGGCGGTGTGCGCGAGCGCCACCTCGAAGCCCTCCCGCTCGAGGAAGTCGCGCAGGAGCTGCGCCAGCTCCTCGTCGTCGTCGGCAAGCAGGATGCGGTTGCGGGCCATGCGCCGAGGATAGCGCGGGCCCGCGACCGCGGCCGCGGCTTTGCAGGTCTTTACCGCGGCCGGGGCGTCCGCTTACTCCTCGGTCGCGACCGCGCGCAGCCCGCCGGCGGCCGAGGCCTCCACCGCCTCGCGGGCGCTGTGGGTGGCGGACAGGCGCTTCATCAGCGGCAGCAGCACCACCGCCAGCACCACGCCGCCGACAGCGAGGAAACCCAGGTTGCGGAACAGGTCCGTGTAGATGCCGAGGCTTTCCAGCGGGTCGCTGATGTTTTCCGGGATGCTGGCGTAGTTCGCGACCACGCTGCCGAGGTACTGCGAGATGCCGGTGGCGACGAAGTAGGCGCCCATCATGAAGCCGCCCATGCGCAGCGGAACGTAGCGCGCGATCATCGCGAGGCCGAGGCCGCTGACCAGCAGCTCGCCCAGCGAATAGAAGCCGTAGCCCCAGATCATGAACCAGGAGGAGATGCGGCCGTCGACCGCTGTGCTGCCGCTCATGGCGAAGATGAAGAAGCCGATCGCGACCACCACGAAGCCGATGGCGAACTTGCCGGCAATCGGCAGGTCGCGGCCACTGCGGCCCAGGCGCGTGTAGAGGAAGGCGAGGATCGGCGAGAGCAGCATGATCCAGATCGGGTTGAGCGCCTGGTACTGCGCCGGCGACCAGGTGAACAGGTGCATTCCGAACAGGGTCTGGTTCCAGTCCACGTTGCGCAGGGCGAACAGGGTCAGCGAAGTCGACATCTGCTGGTAGAAGATGAAGAACAGGATCGTCTGCGCCACCAGCACCAGGGCGGCGATCAGGCCGGAGCGCTCGCTCCGCTCGCCGGTGGCGATCATGTAGCCGAAGATGCCGAGGATCAGCGCGCCGGCGATATAGACGCAGGCCACCGCGATCTCGCGGTGCTGGATCACGAAGGCGACCGCGAACACCGCCGCCGCGCCGCCGGCCAGCACCAGGCCGAGGCGGCCCCAGCGCACCGGCATCTCGTCCGGCGGCGAACCGATGCCGCGCAGCGAGCGGATCATGAAGAGGTAGTTGATGATGCCGAGCACCATGCCGACGCAGCACACCGCGAAGGCGGCGTGCCAGCCCCAGTGGTCCTTGATCCACGGCGTCAGCAGCATCGACACGGTCGAGCCGACGTTGACGGCCATGTAGTAGAGCGTGAAGGCGCTGTCGATCTTCGCGTCGTCGCCCTCGTAGATGCGCCGCACCATGTTGGCGGCGTTGGCCTTGAACAGGCCGTTGCCGACGACGATCACGCCCATCGAGGCGTACAGCAGGTAGAGCTGGTCGCTCGGGATCGCCAGCATCAGGTAGCCGAGGGCGAGGATGACCGCGCCGATCGGCATCGTGCGGCGCGTGCCGAGCACGTTGTCGCCGATCCAGCCACCGATCGCCGGCGCGGCGTACACCAGCGCGGTGAAGGCGCCCCAGACCAGGTTCGCCTGGGTGTCGGCGAAGCCGATCTTCTGCACCATGAACAGCACGAGCAGGGCGGCCATGCCGTAGTAACCGAACCGCTCCCACAGCTCGATCAGGAAGATGGTCGAGAACGAGCGGGTCTGGCTGGGTCGGGCGGGAAGGGCATTCATCGTTCGGGATTTCCGCAGTGGGACAACCGGCGGAGACTAGCGCAAGGCGCCGCCGCACGCGTGTGCGAACGCACATGGCGCGCAACGCCATCGGTGCGTATGAGGTGCAGCCGGTTGGCGACGCGATCTTCGTCAACGGGTTCGATCCCTGATCCTGGCCGGCGTCGAGTGACGCGTCGATATGGTGCGCTGCGACTTACCGCATCCCACGGGTCTGTCCGGAACGGAAAATCCACACGCCACCGCGAGTGCAACCGGTTCCTGTCTTCAGTCACCCACGCCGGTTTCCACGGGGCGTTCACGCCTGGCCTGCCATTCGCGAACATTGCGCACGACGACATCCAGCAGCAGGCAATACAGCGCCGCGATCAGCGCCGATGCGGCGAGGTCGGAAAGGAAATGGCGCTCGAGGTCGAGGCGTGCAGCGAAGACGAACAGGCACAGCCCGACCAGCAGCCACCTCAGCCAGCGCACCGGACAGGCGGCGGCGAGCGGTAGCAGCAGGCCGAAGTAGAAGGCCCCATGCCCGGACGGGAAGGAGCCGCCACCGACGAACCAGAGTGGCTGCGACCAGTCGCCCGAGGCGAACAGGTCCGCCGGGCGCAGGCGACCGAAGGCGTTCTTGCCGGCAATCATCGTGTGCAGCGTGGCGACCTGCACCAGCCCGGCGGCAAGGAAGGCGAGGGGCCAACGCGCGTGGCGGCGCCAGGCGAGGCCGGTCACGCCCACCGCAAGCGCCACGCTGCCGGCGAGCCAGTACCACACGTGCATGCCGGCCACCGTGTCGAGCGCCGCCAGGCCGCGTTCGAACAGGGTGGCATGGGCCAGTCCGCTGGCATGCACGGCCTGCGCGAGCGGGCGATCCAGCCCGGCAAGGCCCAGCAGCATCGCGAACGCGGCGGACGCGGAAATCCAGGCCAGCAGGCGGCGATCCACGGCGTCCCTCCGGAAGACGGGTGCGGGCGGGCGCAGGGCGGGGCGCACGCGCCTTTGTGGCATCATAGCGCGCCCTTTTTCCCACGCCCCGCGCGCACCATGCTGATCTTCGAGCAGTCCCGTCCCGGCCGCACCGCGGCCGCCCAGCTTTCCGCCGATACCGCGGTGCCTGCCGATCTGCCGGAGCGCTTCCGGCGCACCTCGCCGGTGGGGTTGCCGGAGGCGTCGGAGCTGCAGGTGGTGCGCCACTACACCAACCTGTCGCGCAAGAACTTCTCGATCGACACGAACTTCTACCCGCTCGGTTCGTGCACGATGAAGTACAACCCGCGCGCGTGCAATTCGCTGGCGATGCTGGACGGCTTCCTCGCCCGCCACCCGTATGCGCCCGAATCGCTGTCGCAGGGCTTCCTTTCCTGCATGTTCGAGCTGCAGGAAATCCTCGCCGACGTGACCGGCATGAAGGGCGGCGTGTCGCTGGCGCCCATGGCCGGCGCGCAGGGCGAGTTCGCCGGTGTCGCCATGATCATGGCCTACCACAAGCACCGCGGCGACCTCGCGCGCAACGAGATCATCGTGCCGGACGCCGCGCACGGCACCAATCCCGCCACGGCCACCATGTGCGGCTGCACGGTGCGCGAAGTGCCGACGCTCCCCGACGGCGACATCGACCTCGAGGCGCTGCGCAAGGTGCTCGGGCCGCACACGGCCGGCATCATGCTCACCAACCCCTCCACCATCGGCGTGTTCGAGCGGCGCATCGTCGAGATCGCGCGGATGGTGCACGAGGCCGGCGGCCTGCTCTATTACGACGGTGCCAACCTCAACGCCATCCTCGGCAAGGTGCGGCCGGGCGACATGGGCTTCGATGCCATTCACATGAACCTGCACAAGACGTTCTCGACGCCGCACGGCGGCGGCGGTCCGGGCGCCGGGGCGGTGGGCGTGTCCGAGCGGCTGCGGCCGTTCCTTCCCGTGCCGATGGTCGAGCAGCGCGCCGACGGCCAGTACGGCTGGGTGCGCCGCAAGGACCGGCCGCTGTCGATCGGCCGCCTGGCCACCTTCGCCGGCAATGCCGGCGTGCTGCTGCGTGCCTACGTCTATGCCCGCATGCTTGGCCGGGAAGGCATGCCGCGGGTGGCCGAGTACGCCACCCTCAACGCGAACTACCTCGCGCGGCGCCTGGCCGACAAGGGGTTCGACCTCGCCTATCCGGAGCGGCGCGCCAGCCACGAGTTCATCGTCACGGTGCAGCGGCAGAAGAAGGCCAACGGCATCACCGCGCTGGATTTCTCCAAGAGCCTGCTCGACCACGGCATCCACTCGCCGACCAACTACTTCCCGCTGCTGGTGCCCGAGTGCCTGCTGATCGAGCCGACCGAGACCGAGTCCAAGGAGACCCTCGACGAGTTCGTGGAGGTCATGGGCGGCCTGCTCGAACGGGCCGCGGAAGACCCGCAGTCCATGCGCGACGCGCCGCTGACGACGCCGGTGCGGCGCCTGGACGACGTCAAGGCCGCGCGCGAGCTCGACATCGCCTGGCGCGGCGAACCGCCGGCCCAGGTCGCTGCCTGAGCGCGGCGCCCGACCGGGTGGCCAGCATCGAACCACGCGGACCGCGCCAGATCTGGCGCGCCTGGCTGTGGTCGCTGAGCGGCCTGCGCGCGGCCTGGCGGCACGAGGCGTCGTTCCGCCTCGAAGGCTACCTGTTCCTGCTGCTGTTCCCCCTCGGGATGTGGCTGGGCAACGGCGCGCTGGAGAAGGCCCTCCTCGGCGGCTGCCTGCTGCTGGTGCTGGCGGTGGAGCTGCTCAACTCCGCGCTCGAGGCGATCGTCGACAAGGTCTGCCCGGAATTCCATGAACTGGCCGGGCGCGCCAAGGACATGGGTTCAGCCGCCGTGCTGGTGCTGATGGCCAACGTCGTGCTGTGCTGGAGCCTCGTCCTGTTCCCGCGGCTGTCCTAGGCACCGTGCGCATGCGCCGGGGCATCCTGCGTCGACGCCTTGCGCCGTCCGCCGTGCACGCCGGAGCGGGCGCGTGAGCCTGCTGTTCGATCCGCAGGCCTGGGTCGCGCTGCTGACGCTTTCGACCCTGGAAATCGTCCTCGGCGTCGACAACCTCGTCTTCATATCCATTGCCGTCAGCCGCCTGCCCGAAGCGCGCCGCTCGAACGCGCGCCGGCTCGGGCTCTCCTTCGCCTGCATCACGCGCATCCTGCTGCTGCTCTCGCTCGCCCACCTGGCGCGCATGGACGACCGCAACTCGAGCCTGTTCCAGCTGTTCGGGCAGGTGATCTCGATCCGCGACCTGGTGCTGATCGGCGGCGGCATCTTCCTGGTCGTCAAGGGCTTCACCGAGATCCTCGATGCCCTGCGTGGGCCATCGGAACCCGGCGGTGCGCGCGCTTCTTCCAGCTTCCCGCTGGTCATCGCGCAGATCGCCCTGATCGACATCGTGTTCTCGCTCGACTCCGTCATCACCGCCGTCGGGATGATCGACATGGTGCCGGTGATGGTCGCGGCCATCATCCTGGCGGTGCTGGTGATGATCTTCGTCGCCGATCCGGTGGGCGAGTTCATCGACGCCAACCCCACCATCAAGATGCTCGCGCTGACGTTCATCGTGATGATCGGGGTGGTGCTCTTCTGCGACGGCATCGGCGTGCACCTCGGCCGCAGCTACGTCTATTTCGCAATGGCGTTCTCCGGGCTGGTCGAGATCCTCAACCTCGCCGCCCGCCGTCGCCGTCGCCTGCCACCCTCCGCGTAGGGCGGGTTCCAACCCGCCGCCTTATCTCGGGAACCCCGCACTGCGGGCACTTCGCTACATTCCCGCTGAACCTGCCTGCGTGCCGCCCTTGCGCGGCAACGGTCCGCACGCCACAGTAACGCGTGGCGGCCGCGGCGCCGCCCAGCGGAGGAATCATGCGCACGTTACGCACGCTCTGCCTTCTCGTCCTCGCCAGCCTGCTCGCCGGCTGCGGCTACAACCAGATCCAGTCGAAGGACGAGGGGGTGAAGGCCGCCTGGTCCGAAGTGCTCAACCAGTACCAGCGGCGCGCGGACCTGGTCCCGAACCTGGTGGCGACGGTGAAGGGCTACGCCCAGCACGAGCAGGAAACGCTGACCCGCGTGACCGAGGCGCGCGCCCGGGCCACGCAGGTCACGCTGAGCGTCGACGACCTCGACGACGTCGCGAAGATGCAGCAGTTCCAGGCCGCGCAGGGCGAGTTGTCCAGCGCCCTTTCGCGCCTGATGGCGATCAGTGAAAGCTATCCGCAACTGAAGGCGGACGGCCTGTTCCAGAACCTGCAGGCGCAGCTCGAGGGTACCGAAAACCGCGTCGCCGTCGCGCGCAACCGCTACGTCGCCGCGGTGCAGGACTACAACACCTTCGTGCGCAGCTTCCCGCAGAACCTCACTGCGAAGATGTTCGGCTACCATCCGAAGGCGAACTTCACGGTAGAGAACGAACGCCAGATCTCGACCGCGCCCACCGTCGACTTCAGCCGGCCGGCGCCGCCCGCCGCGCAACCGCAGCCGACGCCGCCGCAGTCCATGCAGCAGCCGCCGCCGCAACAGCCCGTGCCGCAGCAGCCAGCACCCGAACCGCAACCGCAACCGGCAGGTTGATCCCCGGTGGGGAAGGTCGCGCCGGCGTGCCGAGGGACCCGCCCAGCCCGGGTGCCGGCGTTCACGGCCAGGGCGCGCGTGCGCTCCGTGGCTGAGAAGCGGCCGCGAGCCGCCGCGCGCCGATGGGCCTGGCTTGTCGTGCTGGCCCTGGTGGTGTTGATTGCCCTGCCGGCCATTGCCCAGGACGGACTGCAACCGGTGCCGCCGCTCACGGCGCGGGTGACCGACCTCACCGGCACGCTCGATGCCACGCAGGTGCAGCAGCTGGAAGCGGAACTCGCGGCGCTGGAGCAGGCCAAGGGGACGCAGATCGGCGTGCTGCTGGTACCGACCACCGAGCCGGAAGACATCGCGCAGTACGCCATCCGCGTCTTCGACGCATGGAAGCTCGGACGCAAGGGTATCGACGATGGCGCCCTCCTGATCGTCGCGAAGAACGATCGCCGCGTGCGCATCGAAGTGGCGCGGGGACTCGAAGGCGCCATTCCCGACGCCGCGGTAGCGCGCATCATCCGCGAGTACATCGCGCCACGCTTTCGTGCCGGCGACTGGTACGGCGGCATCCACGATGCGCTCGGCGCCATGACGAAGCTGGTCAACGACGAACCCTTGCCACCGCCGATCAGCGACCAGGGCGAAAGGGTTCCGGGCAGCTCGTTGGCCCCGGCGCTGTTCATCGCCTGGTTCGCGGCCGTGTTCCTGCGCGCCCTCTTCAGCCGCGTCGGTGGCGTGCCGCGCGCGGGCCTGGTGGGAATCGGTGCCGGCCTGGTCGCCTGGCTGGTGAGCGGCCTGCTCGCGCTCGGCATTGGTGCCGGCGTGCTGGGCGCGCTGTTTGGCTTGATGGGCGGTGGCGGGGGT
>JAEZQS010000295.1 GCA_023412995.1 Pseudomonadota bacterium | reverse complement strand
CGTGGCGCTCATCGCGGCCGCGGTCACGCGGTCGCGGCTGCGCCCCTGCTGAACCGCCAGGCTGCGCAAGCCCTGCGACCCTTCCGCAGGCGCGAGAAATCGGGGAAAGACCGCCCTGAACCCGGTTTCGGCCTCTGACCAAGATCAGAGCGGTGGAGGGCAACACGCATATCCTGCCCGCAGGCTACAAGAGGTATTGCGAGGAATGGGGTACTTCAACCCGACCGGATGGCTGGTGGAGCTGGGCCTCGTCGCTCGCCCGCCGCGCCCGGCGGCACGCGGGCCGGAGGCGGCGGGCACGCCCGGATGGCGGGTCATCTACGCCACCCAGATGGGCGCCGCCGAAGCGCTGGCGCAGGAGACCGCGGGGTATCTCCGCCACACCGGCGCCACGGCGGAACTGCTGGCCTTCGATGCGCTTCCACCCACGGGCCTCGCGTCGGCGCAACCGACGCTGCTGATCGCCAGCACCAGTTATGACGGCGACGCGCCCGACATGGCCGAGGAGTTCGAGGCCCGGCACATGCGCCAACCCGCTGCGCTCGGCGGGCTCCGCTACGGCCTGCTTGCACTGGGCGATCGCGGGTACGCGAACTTCTGCGGATTCGGGCGACGGCTGCATGCGTGGCTGGCAGCCTCGGGCGCCCGGCCGCTGTTCCCGCCGATCGAAGTGGACGACGAAGACCCCGCGGCGCTGCTGGCCTGGCAGCAGCGTGTCACGGAACTGGTGTCGAGCTGAAGGAGCGAGCGTTCGCGGCGCACGTCACGACCTGCCTGCCGCGGCACCGGCCAGCTGGCGGAATCTGCACTCCGACCCCGGCGTTGACTTCAGTGCGCGACGGTCACTTCACCCGCTCGCCCGCAACCGGCTGGACATCCCCTGCCCGGATTGGAACCGGCCGCATCAATACGCGCCAGCGCCCGTGGTGCCTGCGAACCCGCAGGTCCCGGTGCCGCACCAGGTAGGCCACGGCAACGCCTCCCGCCGCGAAACCGGACAGCGCACCGACACCGAGCGCCACGCGCGCACCGTAATGGTCGACGATCCAGCCGATCAGCGGCGCGCCCAGCGGCGTGCCGCCCATGACCACGGCGATGCGCAGGGCGAGCACGCGGCCGCGCATGGCGCGCTCGGTGGTCAGCTGCATCATCGAGTTGCTGGCCGTCATGAAGGTCAGCGCGGCGAGGCCCACAAAGACCAGCGTGGCGGCGAACAGCCACGGCGCTGGCATCACCGCCGCCAGCGCGGTGGCGATGCCGAAGGCGATCGCGGAGGAGGCCATCAGCACCATGCCGGGCATCGGCCGTCGCGCGGAGAACAATGCACCGCCCATCGTGCCCAGCGCCATCGCCGAGGTCAGAACGCCGAACTGGCGGGCGTCGCCGTCGAACACCGTGACGGACATGGTCGAGATGAAGATCGCGAAGTTGAAGCCGAAGGTGCCGATCAGCGCCAGCATCACCAGCACCGCCACCAGGTCCGGCCGCTGCGCCACGTAGCGGAAGCCGGCCAGCAGGCTGCCGGGTGAGCGCGGGGGCCGCTCGTCGGAATGGAGCTCATCCACCCGCAGGTGCGCCAGCGAAACCAGCACCGCCGCGTAGGAGACCGCGTTGATGAGGAACAGCCACCCTTCGCCCACCATCGCAATCAGCGCGCCCGCCACCGCCGGCCCCAGCATGCGCGCGGAATTGAAGGAAGTGGAGTTCAGCGCCACGGCATTGGCCAGGTGGTCGTCGTCGACCAGGTTCGAAACAAAGGCCTGCCGCGCGGGCCCGTCGAATGCGGCGACGCAGCCCAGCAGGAAGGCGAACCCGTACACCTGCCACAGCTGCACCACGCCGAGCAGCGTCACCAGGCCAAGGCCCAGCGCCAGCACGCCGGCGGCGCCCTGCGTCCACAGCAGCAGCTTGCGGCGATCCATGTGATCGGCCGCATAGCCCGTCAGCGGCAGCAGCAACAGCGGCGGTCCGAACTGCAGCGCCATCACCGTGCCCACCGCCGTGGCGCTGTGGTCGGTGAGCACCGTCAGCACCAGCCAGTCCTGGCCGATGCGCTGCATCCAGGTACCGATGTTGGACACGAGGGCGCCAAGCGACCAGATGCGGAAGTTGCGGACGCGGAGGGAGGAGAAGGTGCCGGGCATGGCGCGCAAGACTAGCGCGTCGGGTTGCAACGCGAGGGCAATCTCCGGTCGCCGTCCGGCGGCGGCGTCCGGTGAACGGAGGAGACTGGATGGCGGTGACAAAATCTCGGGTCAGAGTCGCCTCACCATCGAGGTGTCATGGATTTCCCCGGATCTTTCGGCGTGGCGTCGCGCCGGCCGCCGGGCGGGAGCCGCACGTCCCACGATGCGGCTCACCACCTCCGGCCCCATCAGTGGTGCTAGAGCACGCCCTCCTCGAGCGGCAGCACGAACTCCGCGGACCATGCGCTGACCGGCGGGTCGCCGGACCACGAGAGCTTGCCGCGCACGACGTCGCCGCTGCTTTCCAGGTATTCCACCTTGACGCGTTCCTGGCTCAGCCACTGCGCTTCCCAGCTTCCGACGCTGGCCGAATGCAGGGTGACGCGATCGTCCTCCCCCGCCTTCGCTTCGGGTATCACATACCGCACCACGGGCTTGCCTTCGTCCTCCTGGACCAGCGCCGGGGCGAGCATCAGCGCCGTGCCGTAGGCGCCACCGGACCAGGTGCTGGTGTTGCCGCCGGTGCCGTACTTGAAGCCGTCGAGCGGCTTCTCCGCGAGGTAGATCAGGATGAAGGGCATGCCGGTACTGAAGGCGCGCCCATGCGGAAGGGCAATGGTCTTGCCATCGATGGTGATGCTGGCCTTCACCGTGGCCTTGGGCGCGTCCGCGAACGCGGCGCCGGCAAACAGCAGCCCGCCAAGCAGGGCGGCCGTCAGGGTCTGGAGCTTCAACATGGGGGATCTCCTGTGCAAAGGGGACGGGGCATGCGGGGGTATTCACGAATCACCACGGCAAAGGCCGCGAGGCGGGGCCAGTTCCTCCGATTCGCCTCGACCGAGATGTCTGCCCTGGCCCCCGTTCCGAGATGTCTGCCCTGACCCCGTTCCGGAAGCAAGCGGCCATGGATGGCCGCCCCGCGCGACAACACGTCACAGGACGGCGGTCGGCGACATCCGCACTACCGGGTACAATGGTGGGTTCCCGAAAGAACCGTCATGGCCGAGGCCATGAAGGGCTTTCATGCTTGCTTCCCACCGGGAGTGGAGATGAACAGTCCTTTCGTTTCGCTGTGCCCCGAGATCACCCGCGCCGACGCGCTGACCCTGATCGACTGGCTGCAGGACGAATCCGTCACCCGGCACCTGAGCGATTCGCGCGACGTCTCCCGACAAATCGAGCAGGTGGTCCGCCGCGTCCAGCTGCCGATCCTGACTCATCTTTTCAACCAGGGTGGCCGCTTCTTCATCGCGCACGATCGGCACGACGTGCCGGTGGGATTCGTTCGCCTGATCCAGACGGGCGCGGATTGCGAGATCGTGCTGGTCATCGGCGATACCCACAACTGGGGGCGACGGCTTGGCGCCGGTGCGATCCGCGAAGGCATGAAGCTCGCGTTCCTGGAGATGCGCGCCGAACGACTCATCGCGAAGATCCACCCGGACAACGCGCGTTCGCTGAAGGTGTTCGAACGCTGCGGGTTCCTGCTCGAAACCGCGACGTCGGCGATGAAATCCTTCGCCATCACGTCGGCACGGTATCGCCAGCTCCTGCGCGAGGCCCCGGCCGGCCATGCCGCCGACATCTGCATCACCGAGATCGACAAGGGGCGACTCAGCCGGGTGATCGCGCTGGCGCACGGCTCGCCCGTGTTCGAGCTCGAGCACGAGATCGAGCGAGCCACCGTCGTCGAACCGGCCGACGTGGCGCCTGACGTCGTCACGATGAACTCCATCGCCCTGCTGCAGCTAGACCACGAGGAAATGGAAGTAACGCTGGTCTATCCCGAGGACGCCGACCAGAGCACCGGGAAACTGTCGGTCTGCTCGGGCGTGGGCACCGCGATCCTGGGGGTCAGGGAAGGCGATGCGTTCGACTGGCGGATGCCGGACCGCACCCGCCATATCCGCATCGGGAAAGTGCTTTACCAGCCGGAAGCCGCGGGCAACTTCCACCTGTAGGCTGCACGCTTTTCGCCATCGGGCATCAGCCACCCACCAGGATCGCGTGCAGCTCGCCGACATCGGCCGGCTTCACCAGGTGGTGGTCGAAGCCCGCCTGCCGTGACGTCGCCTCGTCATTGGCCTGGCCGTACCCGCTGAGCGCGATGAAGCGCGCCGGATGCTCCCCGATGGCCTGGCGCAGGCGCTGGGCGAGTTCATGGCCGGTCATGTCGGGCATGCCGATGTCGAGCACGAAGGCATGCCAGTCGCTTCGCTCCGCGGCCTTGGCCAGCGCCTCGTAGCCGTCCGTGGCGACGGTGACGTGGTGGCCAAGGAACTGCAGCACGGTGGCGAGCGTGGTGGCGGCATCGACGTTGTCGTCCACCACCAGCACGTTCCGGCGCCGCGCATCCGGCCCGATCGCCGGCGCCGCCTGCGAGGGCAGCGCCGGCGCCGACGCGCGCGGCAAGGTCACCACGAAGGTACTGCCCTGCCCGCTGCCGGCACTGCTGGCCGAAACCTGCCCGCCGTGCAGCTGCACGATGCTGCGCACCAGCGCGAGCCCGATGCCGAGCCCGCCCTGCGCACGATCGGGCGTGCGCTCGCCCTGGGTGAACAGGTCGAACACATGCGGCACGAGGTCCGCGCCCATGCCGATGCCGTTGTCCGACACGCGGATGTGCACCTCGTCCGCAGTTGCCGCGACGGACAACGCGATGGTGCCGCCCGGCGGCGTGTACTTGGCGGCGTTGTTCAACAGGTTCGACACGACCTGCACCAGCCGGTGGCGGTCGCCGATGACGAGCATGGCGGCGGAGCCGACTTCGACCAGCAAGCGGTGCCGGCGCGTCTGCAGGAACGGCTCGGCCTGCTCGACCGCCGCGGCAACGATCTCGCCCAGGTCCACCGGCACCTGTTCGATCTGCACCAGGCCGCGGGTCACGCGTGACACGTCCAGCAGGTCATCGACCATCTGGGTCATGTGCCCCACCTGGCGCGCGATGATGTCGGCCGCCTTGCCGACGGCGCCCTGGTCGCCCGGCGCCATGCGCAGCAGTTGCGCCGCGGTGCCGATCGGCGCGAGCGGGTTGCGCAGCTCGTGCGCCAGCATCGCGAGGAACTCGTCCTTGCGGCGGTCGCCCTGTTCGAGGGTTTCGATCATGCGCCGGCGCTCGGTCACGTCGAGCACGGTGCCGATCATCGAGGCACCCACGCGCTGCCCGCGACAGAGCACCCACACCACGCGCCCGTCGGCAAGCGCCAGGCGGAATTCCTGCGCGAACAGGCCATCGCCATCGGGCGCCATGGACGCTTGCAGGGCGGCTTCCGCGGCAGGCCAGTCGTCGGGATGCATCCGGCGCGCGAGGTCGTCCAGCGTGAGCCCGTCGCAGTGCGCGTCCACACCCGCGATCTGCCGGGTGCGCGCGTCCATGCCCAGCGCGCGCGTGGGCGGATCCAGCGTCCAGGTGCCCAGCTGGGCCACGCCAAGCGCGAGCGCATTGCGCTGTTCGGACAGGCGCAGCGAGTGTTCGATCCGCTTGCGGTCGGTGATGTCCACCGACGCGCCGATCAGGCCGACCACCTGGCCTTTTTCCCGCATCGGTGCCTTGTGCGACCACCACCAGGCCGGCGTGCCGTCGGCCAGCCGGATCTCTTCCTCCACCTGCTCGGCAACGCCCGATTCCATGATGCGGCGATCGTTGCGCATCACGGCCTCGGCCTGCGCGGCATCGGCCAGCAGTTCGCGATCGGTGCGCCCGATGTATTCCTCCTGCGGCACGCCCAGCAGTTCGGCGACGCCGCGATTGCCGAGGATCAGGCGGCCTTCGCGGTCCTTGGCATAGACCACGCCCGGCACCGCCTCGATGAAGCTGCGCAGCAGCACCGTGGCGCGGTCGCGCTCCTGTTCGGCACGGCGGCGCTCGGAGTGGTCGCGCAGCACACCCGGAAACCGGACCGGCGTGCCCGCGGCATCCCGCTCGACGCGGCCGTTGGCCTCGACCCACACGTACGACCCGTCGTGCGTGCGCACGCGGTACTCGCAGGAATAGGCGCCACCGCTCGCCATCGCCGCGTCGATGGCGGCGCTCACCCGGTCGAGATCGTCCGGGTGGATCGCCTGCATCACCGTGGAGAGCGCCAGGCCGTCTTCGCAATCCCGCAGGTCGAGCCCGAACAGGCGTGCGAAGCGCTCGTCGCCGGTGATCCGGTCGTCGGTGATCGACCAGATCCAGGTCCCAACGATCGCGCCGGCCTCCAGGGCCAGGTGCACGCGCTCGGCCGAGAGCGCGGCCTGCGCCGCATCCAGTCGCCGGCGCGTGATGTCGCGGAACAGCACCGCCATGCCTTCATCGGTGGGAAACGCGCGCACCTCGAACCACCGCGGGTTTCCGTCGGCCGCGCCGTACGGGTACTCCAGCGACGCGGCCTGGCCGTCCGCCAGCACCTGGCGATACAGGCGGCCGAGTTCGGCCTCGCGCGTGCCCGGATAGAGGTCCCAGTACAGCGCCCCCACCAGTGCATCGCGCGGGCGCCCGAGCAGGCGCTCGGTCTGCGCATTGACCTCCAGCACCCGGAAGTCGCGGTCCATCAGGACGAAAGCCTCTTCCATGTTCGTCAGCACCCGCAGGTGCCGCTCGAGGCTCAGCGCAAGCCGGCGCTCCGCCATCACCTGCTCGGTGATCTCGTTGCAGCAGCCGAAGAGGCCACCCACGGTGCCGTTCTCCTCGCGGACCGGCGCGAAGAAGAACGAAAAATGCGTCTCCTCCAGACGGCCGTGGCGGTTCAGCGCCAACTCCATCCGCGGCACCTGCACCGGCTCGCCAATCCGCGTCGCCTCCACCAGCGGCTCCAGCTGGTCGCGGATCTCCGGCCACACCTCGGAAAGCAGGTCCCGCCCCAGCGCCGCCGGGTGCTTGTCCCCCAGGAACGGCGCGTAATGATCGTTGTAGAGGAAGGACCGCTGCGGCCCCCACGCGATGTACATCGGCTGGTTGGATGCCAGCATCAGGCCGACGACCGTGCGCAGCGCCGCCGGCCAAGCCGACGCCGGGCCCAGCGCGGTGGCGGCCCAGTCGGTCGACCGCATCAGGGCGCCGACCTCGCCTCCGCCGGCGAGGAATGAGGGGTGTGGGGGGGGCATGGGGGTAGTTTCGCGCAAAAGCTGGGGCCGGTGGGCTTTGCCAACCCACTTCGCCAGCCGGGGTCACAGTCACCTTGGGAATTTCAGCGACATCGCCCGACGTGAAGGCTGCGCGATCCGTGCCTACGTGCTGATAGCCAATCACGTTCACCTGCTCGTGACGCCGCCCGGTACAGGGCACGTCAGTCGCATGATGCAGGCACTCGGTCGACGCTACGTCCGCTACGTCAACCAGACCTACCACCGCACCGGCACACTCTGGGAAGGCCGCTACAAGGCCTGCCTCGTCGCGAGCGACGCGCATCTGCTGCAATGCCACCGCTAGATCGAACTCAATCCGCTGCGTGCCGCGATGGTGTCCGACCCGCGCGACTACCCCTGGTCAAGCCATCGGCACAACGCATTCGGTGCGCCTGATCCCCTTATCCGCCCGGCGCACCCTGTGCGCGACCGGCAACATGGTTGTCGCGGCGGTTGTGCGACGGCGGTCGCCCACAGGGTGGGCTCCTACAAGAGCTTCGTTGGATGGAGCGGTGCAGATTGGCCCGTGTGAAATCGCGGTTTTCGCGCGAAGAGCGCCCACATCCGCCTTCGGCACCCGGATCAGGTCCGGGGCAGGCTCTTCCCTCGCGGCGCAGGGGAAGGAATGCGGCCCGGACGAGCCGTAGGCTGCGACCCGGTGCGCCCAGAGCATGTTCGTTGCGGTGGATGCGTGGAGTGGTCGCCCACAGGGTGGGCTCCTACAACAGCTTCGTTGGACCGGATTGCCGCAGAAGCATTCGTTCAGAGGCCGAGGATCTGCGCAAAGAGCGCCCCCATCCGCCTTCGGCACCCCGGATCAGGTCCGGGGCAGGCTCTTCCCCCGCTGCGCAGTTGAAGGGAAAGCGGGCACGGACGAGCCGTGGGCCGCGAGCTGGTGCGGCCAGAGCATGTTCGTCGCGGTGGATGGGTGGGGCGGTCGCCCACAGGGTGGGCTCCTACAAGAGCATTGATGGACGGATCGCTGCAGTAGGGGCCAGCTTGGGGCCGCCGATCAGCGCGGTGGGGTCTTGCAGGTGCTGAACGCCGCGAACGCTTGCCTGATCTGTTCCGCCAGGCGGGACATAAGCTAGCGGGGCCGACCGTCGTCGCGGTCGCGCAGCGCCAGCCGTTCCGGCGTGAGCGCACCGCTGTGCCAGGCGAGTTCGATCATTTCCTCGAAAAAGGCGATCTTGGCTTCCGTGCTTAGGCGGATGCCCGTGCGAAGGTGCTCGCGCTCCGCATCTTCGAACGTGCAGCTCGGCGAGTTCGCCCTGGAGCTGGTCATGGCGCCTGGCCGGGGTCGGTATGCCGGATCTGCTGCAGCTTGTCGATGTCGTCGAGGTCGCGGGGACGGCCGCTGGCCCGCTTCATCTGGATCAGGTGCGCGATGCTGGCAACGCGTACCGGCACGCCATCCAGTTCCCTGGTCACTGCCTCGGCGGCAAGTTGCTCGAAGGGAATGGGCTCTTCGACGAACACATCGACAGACCGAAGCGGATTGGTGGGGTCCCACAAGGGGAACACCTGCATGTTGCGCTGGTCGCGCCATTCGCGCCGCTTGCCGGCGTCGGCGAAATCCTCGAGACCGAGGGGAAGGCGTGGCTGCATACCGATGGATGCGAGCGCCTGCATACCCCTGCGCGCATTGCCGGGCGCAAGGCCCAACACGATGTGGAGGTCGGCGGTTGCCCTCAGGTAGCCATGCAGGATGACCGCCAGTCCGCCGACGACGACATAGTCGACACCGGCATCGGCGAGCGCCTTGAAGATTTCGCGTACATTGAAGGCCACGGAGATCCTGCGCTGCGCCCTACATGTTGCGCCGGTATTCGCCGCCCACGTCGTAGAGCGCGTGGCTGATCTGCCCCAGGCTGTGCGTCTTCACCGCTTCCATCAGCGCCTCGAACACGTTCTGGCGGTTGCGGGCGGTTTCCTGTAGGTAGCGGAGGCCGTGGCCGTCATGGACAAGGGGCGCCTCTTCGTCGGCATCGGCCAGGTGTTCGTGCGAGGTTTCGCCTGCGGGCGCGAGGGCGTTGCGGTTTTTCTGCCAGCCGCGGACGCTGGTGATCTGCTGCGCCTTTTCCTCTTCGGTCGAGCGGATCAGTTCGATCTCGGTGACGATGTCGCCGGCGTGTTCCTTGGGCAGGAAGGTGTTGACGCCGACGAGCGGCAGGCTGCCGTCGTGCTTCTTGTGCTCGTAGTAGAGGCTTTCTTCCTGGATCTTGCCGCGCTGGTACATGGTGTCCATGGCGCCGAGCACGCCGCCGCGCTCGCTGATGGCTTCGAACTCCTTGTAGACGGCTTCCTCGACGAGGTCGGTGAGGTACTCGACGGCGAAGCTGCCCTGCCACGGGTTCTCGATGAAGTTGAGGCCCAGTTCCTTGTTGATGATCATCTGGATCGCGACGGCGCGGCGCACGCTTTCCTCGGTGGGCGTGGTGATGGCCTCGTCGTAGGCGTTGGTGTGCAGGCTGTTGCAGTTGTCGAACAGGGCGTAGAGCGCCTGCAACGTGGTGCGGATGTCGTTGAACTGGATCTCCTGCGCGTGCAGGGAGCGGCCGCTCGTCTGGATGTGGTACTTCATCATCTGGCTGCGCGCGCTGGCGCCGTAGCGCTCGCGCATGGCGCGGGCCCAGATGCGGCGGGCGACGCGGCCGATGGCGGTGTACTCCGGGTCCAGGCCGTTGGAGACCACGCACGACAGGTTGGGCGCGAAGTCGTCGATCTTCATGCCGCGCGCGAGGTAGTACTCGACGATGGTGAAGCCGTTGGAGAGGGTGAAGGCGAGCTGGCTGATCGGGTTCGCGCCGGCTTCGGCGATGTGGTAGCCGGAGATCGACACCGAGTAGAAGTTGCGGACGTTGTTGTCGACGAAGTACTGCTGGATGTCGCCCATCATGCGCAGCGCGAACTCCGTCGAGAAGATGCAGGTGTTCTGCGCCTGGTCTTCCTTCAGGATGTCGGCCTGCACGGTGCCGCGCACGGTGGAGAGCGTCTTCGCCTTGATGCGCGCGTAGGTTTCGGCGTCCACCACCTGGTCGCCGGTGACGCCGAGGAGGGCGAGGCCGAGGCCGTCGTTGCCCCTGGGGAGTTCACCCTCGTAGCGCGGGCGCTCGCGGCCTTCGAACAGCGCGTCGATGGCCTCCTGCGCTGCGGTCCAGCGCGCGTCGTCCTCGCGCAGGTACTTTTCCACCTGCTGGTCGATCGCGGTGTTCATGAACATGGCGAGGATCATCGGCGCGGGGCCGTTGATGGTCATCGACACGGAGGTCGTCGGCGAGCAGAGGTCGAAGCCGGAATAGAGCTTCTTCATCGCATCCAGCGTCGGCACGTTGACGCCGGAGTTGCCGATCTTGCCGTAGATGTCCGGGCGCGGCGCCGGGTCTTCGCCGTAGAGGGTCACGCTGTCGAACGCGGTCGACAGGCGCGCGGCCGGCTGGCCGAGGCTGAGGTAATGGAAGCGGCGGTTGGTGCGCTCGGGCGTGCCTTCGCCGGCGAACATGCGGATCGGGTCCTCGCCGGTGCGCCGGTAGGGATAGACGCCGCCGGTGTAGGGATAGGCGCCCGGGAGGTTTTCCTTTTGCAGGAAGGTGAGCAGTTCGCCCCAGCTGCGGTAGGTGGGCGCCGCGATCTTCGGAATCGGCTGGTGGCTGAGCGACTCGCGGTAGTTCTCGACCTGGATGGCCTTGCCGCGCACCTGGTATTCGGTGGTTTGGTCGGTGATGGATTTCAGGCGCGCGGGCCAGTCGCGCAGGAGCTGCAAGGCTTCGCTGTCGAGGGACTGGATGGCGGCGTTGTAGCGCTGGCGGAGGGTGGCGAGGGTGCGGTCGGGCACATCGGTGTTTGTGGGAGCGGCTTCAGCCGCGATCGCGGGAGCCTCGGAGGAAGGCAT